>JBFZAX010000052.1:0-4759 GCA_041308805.1 Candidatus Omnitrophota bacterium
GACCGCTACCGGCATCGTGACGCCGTTGATGGCTCAGCGCATCGTGGATGCGCCCCGTTTTTTTGACGTCGACAGGGAAGAGCGCCTCGCCGCCCGGCGGGGTATCCGGATCCTGACGCTGGACGATGAGGCGTATCCGGCGCCGCTGCGGGAGATCTATGATCCGCCCCTCGTTTTGTATGTCCTGGGAGAATTCCTGCCGGCGGACGTCAATGCCGTCGGGGTTGTCGGCTCCCGGGGCGCTTCGTATTACGGGCTTTCCTGCGCCCGCCAATTTTCGGGGGCGCTGGCTTCCTTCGGATTGACGGTTGTTTCGGGCATGGCGCGCGGCATCGACACGGCGAGCCATCGCGCGGCCCTGGACGCCGGCGGCCGCACCGTCGCGGTATGGGGCAGCGGCCTGAACAACGTCTATCCTCCCGAGAACGAGGCCCTTTCCCGGGAGATCGCCCGCCGGGGCGCTGTCGTCTCGCAATTTCCTTTGGATACGCCGCCGATGCCCAGGAATTTTCCGATACGCAACAGGATCATCAGCGGCCTATCGTTGGGGGTGTTGGTCGTCGAAGCGTCCCAGCGCAGCGGCGCCCTTATCACGGCCCGTTTCGCGCTGGAGCAGGGCCGCGAGGTCTTCGCGATCCCGGGCAAGGTCTGCGCCGAAACAGCGGCGGGGACCAATGATCTGATCAAGCAGGGGGCCCGGATGGTGACGGACCCCCGGGAGATCCTCGAGGATCTCAAGGCCCGGGTGACGACGGACGCCGGCGGGGCTTCTTGCCGCCCGTGGCCGGATGGCGAAGGAACTGGGGCGCTGGACCCGAAGCAGCGCGTCATCCTGGCGCGATTAGGGGACGAGCCGAAAGATATCGACCTCTTGGCGCTCGAGACGGGGCTGACCACCGCCGATCTGCTGGCGGAGCTGATGCGGCTGGAGCTCAGAAAGGCCGTCACGCAGCTTCCGGGAAAAACATTCATCAAGGCATCGTGAAGCCCCCGCACGAACATCCGGGGCTTCCTCCTGAGCAGAAAAAACAATGTTGCATTCATTCCGCGGGCTAAGGCCCGGGGAATTCTGCGAAGGACTAACCGAGGAAGGGATATGGGAGACAAATCGCTCGTTATCGTCGAGTCGCCGGCCAAGGCCCGGACGATCTCGAAGTTCCTGGGGGAGAGTTATTCGGTCGTTCCGTCGATGGGGCACCTCATCGACCTGCCCGCGAAAGAGCTGGGCATCGAGATCGAAAAAGATTATAAAGCCGAGTTCGTCGTCATCCCGAGCAAGAAGAAGCTCTTGTCGGAGCTCAAGAAAGCCGCGAAGTCCGTCGATACCGTTTACTTCGCCACCGACCCTGACCGGGAAGGGGAGGCTATCGGCTGGAACTTGAAGGAGCGCCTGGGGCTTAAGGAGCAGAAGATCTTCCGCGTGGAATTCCACGAGATCACGAAGGGCGCGATCGCGGCGGCCTTTAAGAACCCGCGGGACTTCGACGCCGACAAGATCAAGGCCCAGCAGGCCCGTCGCATCCTGGACCGCATCGTCGGGTATTTTTTAAGCCCTTTGCTGTGGCGCAAGGTGACCCGGGGGTTGAGCGCCGGCCGCGTGCAGTCCGTGGCGCTGCGCCTCGTCGTCGACCGGGAGAAAGAGATCCAGGCGTTCGTTCCCCAGGAATACTGGAGCATCGAGGCGCAGCTGAAGAAGAAGGAGGCGGCGAGCAAAGAGGAGAAGAAGGTGTTCGCCGCGGCGCTGGAGAAGATCGACGGGGAAAAGGCGGCGGTCGCCGACGCGGCCCAGGCCTCCCGGATCGTCTCGGATATCGACGGCAACGACCTGACCGTCGCTTCCGTCGACAAGAGCGTCAAGAACCGCAATCCCCTGCCGCCTTTCATCACCAGTTCTCTGCAGCAGGATGTCTTCAACAAGCTCAGGTTCAGCGCCGTCAAGACGATGTTCATCGCCCAGCAGCTCTATGAAGGCATCGAGCTGGGGGCGGAAGGGCCGGTCGGCCTGATCACTTACATGAGGACCGATTCGACGAACGTGGCCGCTTCGGCGATCGAGGAGGTGCGCGCGTTCATCGAAGAGCAGTTCGGCAAGAAATATCTGCCCGAATCCCCGCGGGTCTACAAGTCCAAGAAACTCGCCCAGGAGGCCCATGAGGCGATCCGGCCGACGCTCGTCTCCCGCAAGCCCCAGGATATCGCGTCGTTCCTGACCCCGGAGCAGTTCAAGCTCTATGATCTTATCTGGAAGAGGTTTGTCGCCAGCCAGATGGGCTCCGCGCAGCTGGAGGTCACCTCGGTCGAGCTGAAACACGGCAAATATCTTTTCAAGGCGACGGGCAGCACGCTGGTCTTTCCGGGTTTTCTGGCGCTCTACCGGTCGGACGAGGATGTGGAAGAAGAAGAGAGGAAGAACTTCGTGCCCCCGCTGGCCGTCGGGGAGTTGGTCGCGATCGCGAAGCTCTGGCCGCAACAGCATTTTACGCGGCCGCCCGCGCGTTTTTCGGAAGGCTCGCTCATCAAGGCCATGGAAGAAGACGGGGTGGGTCGGCCGAGCACCTACGCGCCCACCATCTCGGTCCTCGTCAACCGCGACTACGTGCGCCGCGAAAAAGGATACCTGATCCCTACGGAGCTGGGGATGAAGGTCAGCGATCTGCTCGTCAGCTATTTTCCCCAGATCATCGACGTTTCTTTCACGGCCCACATGGAAGAGGAGCTCGACCAGGTCGAAGAGGGCAAGGCGAATTGGGTGGGGGTCCTCAATGAGTTCTATGCGCCGTTCAAGGAAAAGCTGGACGTGGCGCTGCGCGATATCAAGAAAGAGGTCATTTACTCCGATGAGATCTGCGAAGCGTGCGGCAAGCCGATGGTCATCAAGTGGGGCCGCAAGGGCAAGTTCCTCAGCTGTTCGGCGTATCCCGCGTGCAAGAACTCCAAGTCGATCACCAGCGGCGTCAAGTGCCCGCAGCCCGATTGTGGCGGGGAGCTGATCCTCAGGCGTTCTTATCGCGGCCGGTCTTTCTACGGATGCAGCCAGTATCCGAAGTGCCGGTTTACCTCGAAAGACCTGCCGGCGACCGAGCCGCCGAAGGAGCCCGCGCCCGAGACGCAGCCGCAGGCCGAAGAAATCTCAGATCCCCCTAAGGATCCATGAACCGATTCTCAGAAAAGTTCCTGCGCTATCTTGAGATCGAGCGCAACGCCTCAGAGCACACGCGGCTGAACTACGAGCTTGACTTAGAACAGTTCGGCGGCTTTTTAAAAGAGACGCCCCTCGAAAAAGTCGATCATCTCACCGTGCGCCGGTATCTCGCCCATCTGAAGGAAAACCACCTGACCGCGCGCACCATCGGCCGCAAGCTTTCTTCGTTGCGGAGCTTTTTCAAGTTCCTCGTCAAGGACGGGCTCATCAAGATCAACCCGGCGGAGGCGATCGTCTCGCCTAAGCAGGAGAAGCCGCTGCCGAAATTCCTCACCGAAGCCGAAGTGGTGCGGCTCATCGAGGCGCCGAAGCGCGACACGCTCAAAGGGGCCCGGGACCGCGCCATTTTTGAGACCCTTTATTCCACCGGCATGAGGATTTCAGAGCTCGTCGGGTTAAGGCAGGACGACATGGATTTTATCGCCGGGACCGTCAAAGTCTTAGGGAAGGGGAAGAAAGAGCGGCTGTTGCCGGTCGGCGACCGGGCCCTGAAGGCGGTGCGGGATTATTTGAAGATCCGCAAAAGCGATTCCCCGCATGTCTTTTTGAACAAGAACGGCAAGCCTCTCGGCGCGCGCGGGATCCGCAAGGTCCTGGACGCCTATATCCGGGCCATCAGCCTGAAGGAACATGTCTCGCCGCACACCTTCCGGCACTCTTTTGCCACGCACCTGCTCGACCGCGGCGCCGACCTGCGGTCGGTCCAGGAGCTGCTGGGACACGCGAACCTTTCCACGACGCAGATCTACACGCATTTGACGACTGAAAAACTGAAAGCGGTGTACGAAAAGGCTCATCCGAGAGCGTGATGTTTCTGTATTTTCTTTACGATGCCGTCCTGTTCTTCGCCTATCTCTTCTATCTGCCCGTTTATGCCTTGCGCGGCCGCGTCCACGCGGACATCTTAAGCCGCCTGGGGTTCTTCAAGAAAGATCTCTTCGCTCCGCTCGCAGATGCCCGGACGATCTGGCTGCACGCCGTCAGCGTCGGCGAGGCGCGCGCCGCGGATCCGCTCTTGCGCCTGATCCGGCGCGAGTGGCCGGACAAGCGCCTTGTCGTTTCGACCGTCACCCCGACCGGATACGCTATCGTCCGGTCTTTGCTCGAGCCCGGCGAAGTCCTCTGTTACGCCCCGCTGGATATCTCCGCCGCCGTCAGCGCCTATCTGAAGGCCATCCGGCCGCAGCTGTTGATCATCATGGAAACGGAGCTGTGGCCGAACCTTATCCGGCTGAGCCATCGCGCCGGGGCGAAGATCGCGGTCGTCAACGGCAGGATCTCCGACCGTTCCTTCGGGCGTTACGGGAAGATGAGGCCGTTCGTGGGAAGGATCCTGGGTTTGATAGACCTTTTGGGAATGCAAAACGCCGAGTCGGCCTCCAGGATCCGGGCGTTGGGGGCGCCTTCGGACCGGGTGCGGGTCTGCGGCAACATCAAGTTCGACAGCGCGGCGCCGCCGCGCGCGGCGGCCTTGGCGCAACCATTTGGGCAGGCCCGGGCGGGTTGTTTTTGTTGGATCGCGGGCAGCACCCAAGAGAAAGAATAAGAGGAGGGGGT
>JBFZAX010000053.1:0-3472 GCA_041308805.1 Candidatus Omnitrophota bacterium
GTCAATAAATGGATGACGTCGCTTTGGAGCAGGACCTTAAGGGACTCCAACGCGTCGGCGCCCCAAAAAGGCAAGAGGCAAAAATGGTAGTCATTCACCAAAGTCGTCAAGGCCGCCATGACGAAGACGGATAAGGGGCCGCTTCCCTGCCCCGATCGCAGGCATAGGACATCGACGCCGTCCCGGGTCTTGACCACCGCCCGCATCAGATCCGCGGGATTCAGGAATCCGGGCGCCTGCGTCAAGCAGACTTCCGCGGGGATCCCGAAATGGCGGCTGACGCCCGCATCCCGGTCCCCGATCTCGACGATGATCGCTTTTTTGGAGGTCTGGCACGTCAGCTGCAACGCCAGATGGACCGCGTAGGAATCGATCTGGCCCCGCAGCGCGCTGTCACCGGTGATGGCCACGATCGTGCTTTCGAAGATCGTCTTCGGATGCAGGTCCCTGCGCTTGAGACGGCGAGAGAGCATCTGGCTTAATTCCAGCGAAAGCCGCGGGATACCTTTCAGGAGGACCTTGAACTTCTCTAAGGGGATCTTGACAAGGAGGGAATCGTTGACGGCGCGCGCGCTGACTGAATGGGATTCGCCGGTCAGCAGGGAAATAAAACCGAAATACTTTCCGCGGTGCAGATACTCGAGGACTTCTTCGCTCCCTTCCCGGTCCATGAATACCTGAACGCGGCCGCTGATAATGCAATAGAAGGCGTCGGGCGGATCGCCCCGGCGGTAAATGATCTCGCCGCGCTTATAGTCGACGATCTCCAGGGAATCGAAGATAAGGCGCTTTTCGAACGGATTGAGGTCCGCGAAGAGAGGGAATTGACGGAAGACGAGGGCGCGGTCAAAAAGATAGGACGGTTTTTCCATCGGTTCGGCCCGCGCGACCTCCTGAACGATTACTCAATGACGCAATCAACCTTTTTGGTGCGGATCTTGGCCACTTCCCAGGAATAATCGTAAAGATGCAGCCCTTTGGAGAGGGCGATCATCTCCCCGTCTTCCACGCCGATCATCTCGGCCATATACTGCTTGACCAGCTGCAGGCCGCCGAGATTGGAAGGAAAACCGCCCCAAAGGTCCCAGGAACGGAAATACAGGATAAAGCTCAGCTTGTTATCGCGGATCTTGGTATCGATGAGCCGAAGGCACGGCGGGTCCTGAAGCTTGATATCCGACGGCATGCCGATCTCCATCACCGCCTGGTTCGTCCCGAACCCATCCTCCTTATACATCCGGATGACCTCCTCGATCTGATTCACCTGAAGCGGCACCTCGCGCAGCATCGAAGCGCCGTTGACGGTATCGTTAAAGCGCACTTTCGGATCGACGAGCCGCTCCCCATAAGTATAATCCTCTGTCGCGGTCTTCGCCCCGGTCAAGAGGTACGAAAGATATCCTTCGATGTATTCCATGTCGGTCGGCGCCGGGATGCTCATGCCTTCGGGGATGATCGGGATGATCTGGTGGCCGGGCTTGCGGACCCGGATGACCGCGAGATCGAACTCCAGCCTTTTAGCGCCCTTATAGCTGCCGCGCGTGATCTCATAGACCCGGCCCTTTTCCAGGATGGCGGAAAGCGCCTGGAACCAGGCATCGTCAAGATCGAAAGCGTCGATAATAACAGGGGTCAAAAAATTATCCATTAGGACAGTCCTCGGTTTGTTCTTATTTGATGATCCGGGAGATCTCGGTCAGGAGCTCCTGGGGATCGTAAGGTTTGGCGACGAAAAAATTCTTGCCCAATTCATGCCCCTCCAGCCGCTCCTCCCTCTTGGTAAAAAGACAGGTCAAAAAGAGGATCGGGATGTCTTTTGTCTGGGGGTCGTCATGCAGGCTGGCGGCCGTCTGCGAACCGTCGAGGACAGGCATGAGGATATCCAGGACGATGAGCTGCGGCTTTTCGCGGCGCGCGATGTCGATCGCCTCGCGGCCGTTCGTGGCGGTCAGGACGCGATATCCGACGCCGGACAATCTCTTCTCCAGCAGGTACAGCACATCCACTTCATCATCCACGACCAGGATCGTCTTTTGGGACATGGCCTCTCCTTTGATGCCCGCGAAAACCTCGGTTCAGGCCTGCGCCGGCTTATTGATCCTCTTCTCGATCTCCCCTAACAGCTCAGCGGCATCATAAGGCTTGGCGATGAAAAAGTTCTGCCCGAGCAAATGGCCGCACATCTTCTCTTCCTGCTTCGTGAACAGGCACGTCAAGAACAGGATCGGGATCGCCTTCGTCTTGGGATCCGAGCGCAGGATCGTGGCCGTTTCCGAACCGTCCATGCCGGGCATGGCGATATCGAGGACGATCAGGTCGGGAGCCTTCTTCCCGGCGATCTCGATCGCCTCTTTGCCGGAAGCGGCCTTCAGGACCTGGTAGCCCGCCTTGGTCAGCCGCTCGAACAACAACAGCAGGACGTCCGGCTCATCATCGACGATCAGAATCTTCTTCTTGTCCATGAATTCCCCTTTCTCCGGATCACTCTGCGCGCCCTGAAGTCCAGGCCATGCCCCGGAGGGGCTAGGCCGAGGAAGACGGGGTTGACTTTTTACCGTTGCCGTCCCGGGGCCGGAGCTCTTTGCCCGCGTTGCGGTCCAGGGCCATCCGGATGATCAGATTCAGCTTCTCCGGATCGTAAGGCTTGGTCAGAAAAAACTCCGCGCCCGCCTCTTTGCCGGCCTCGAGGTCTTCCCTCTGGGCCAAAACGCTCAAAAACACGACGGGAATATTTTTCGTCGCGTAATCCGATTTCAGCTTGCGGCACACCTCCAGGCCGTTGAAGTAGGGCATCATGATATCGAGGATGATGAGGTCGGGCTGGGTCTCTTTCGCCAGCTCGAGCCCCGCGTATCCGTCCTCGGCGAGCAGGACCTCGTACCCGAATGAAGAGAGCCTGAACTTCAAGAGGTTACGGAGCCCGACCTCGTCGTCGATGATCAAGACGGTCTTTTTTTTCGAAGAGCTCACGCCCCCTCCGCCTTCACCGGCACGGTAAACTTAAAAACGCTGCCTTCCCCCAATTTGGACTCGACCCAGATCCTTCCGCCCATCGCCTCCACCAGGTTCTTGGAGATATACAATCCCAGCCCCGTCCCTCCGACCCGGCGCACCAGGCTGCTGTCGAGCTGGACGAATTTTCCGAAGAGCTGGCTGAGCTCCTCCTGCGGAATTCCCGGGCCTTCGTCGCGGACGCTGAACTCGACGAAGGAATCGATCCGCCGGCACGCCAGGGCGATGCGGCTTCTCTCGCGGGTGAACTTGACGGCATTCTTCAACAGATTGGTCAGGATCTGGATCAGGCGGTCCCGGTCCGCCATGATCGTCGGCAAATGCTTATGCAGGTCCGTGACGAAGATCATGCCGCGCTTCTCGATCTCCAGGCGCATCAGATTATACACCTGCTCGACCACCTCCGCGACCTCGCACGGAGCGGCGCTGATGGTCAGAAGGTTCGACTGGAACTTGGAGA
>JBFZAX010000054.1:0-5294 GCA_041308805.1 Candidatus Omnitrophota bacterium
GGTCTGCCTGGCTGTTTTTTGTCAGGATACCAAGTATTATCTCGAAGACGGCTGCGCCGCGACGACCCAGGCACTTTTGGCAGCTGCGGCTCTGGGCTTAGGGGCTTGTTGGGTGGCCGGTGATAAGAAGGATTACGCGCCCCGGGTCGCCAAGGTCTTAAATGCCCCCTCGGACCGTAAATTGGTCAGTTTGATCGCCATCGGGTGGCCAGAGTCTACGGAAAAAGCTTCGAAGAAAGATCCCAAAGAGATCGTCCATCAGGAGAAATTCCGTCATGGGTGAGGTGCGCATCCGCGCCCCCCTCATCGATATCTTCTTTGAAAAACCGCAGGTTCGCGCATGATCTTTTCCGGGCTCTTAAAGATCCTCCGCAAGGGTCTTGGCCTCGCGCCCAAGCGCCGGCCGGCACAGCGGCGCAAGCCGAAAAAAAAGAAGCCCAGGAAGATCCTTCGCCGGCATGCCCCGCGGCGACCCGTGAGGCGCGCGGCGCCCCGCTCCCGTCGGCCGTCTCATCGCCGTGCCAAAGCGCCGAGACCGGTAAAGAAGAAAAAGGCGGCGGTCCTCATCGGAACGGTGACCCATTATTATCCGAAGGTCAGGGCCGCGGTGGTCAAACTTAAGAAACCTCTAAGCGCAGGAGACCCGGTCTGGATCAAAGGCAAGACCACTGATTTCCGGCAGACCGTCTCGTCCATGCAGATCGACCGGGCCGCCGTGGCGAAGGCCAGGGCCGGACAGGAAGTGGGGCTGGAAGTCATGCGCGATGTCCGTCAGGGTGATGAGGTTTTTGTGTCGGCATAATGGTCGATAGTCCATAGTCTATGGTCTATTGTCAATGGAAAGGAACGAAGTCCGAGGTCGGATTTTTCGGACTTCCGACTTCTGACTTCCGACTTCGGTTCGTAACATAGACAATCGACCATTGACCATCGACTATTGACGAGCAACCGGGGAGATTCTTATGGTGATTGCTTTGTCCGGGTCGCACAGGAACGGGATTTCGAAGATATCCGAAAGCACCTGCTGGTCGTCGGAGAGCTCGCCGGCGATTGTTTTTCCTGCCGTCACATAGGGATCGACTACGGCCATGAAAAATATTGCCCGGGCTGCCGGACGGATTTCAAATACATGACGCTGCGCAAGCCCCTGGGGAGCGCGACCGCAGCCCAAATGGCGCGCTTGTGCCAGAAACGGCCGGACCTGATCTATGTCGAATACGCGGATATCAAAGAGATCTCCGACAGGCAGAAGGCGAAGAACTTTCTTCAGTGAGGCGGACACATGACCCGGATCCTGCTGTTTTTCCTGCTGGTGTTGGCTGTTCTTGCAGTCACGGAGCGCCTCTCATGCTCCGGGACAGATGAGAAGGGAGGCGTTCCTGATCTCTTGACTCCGCCGGCCCCGGCCCGCTATTTTTTTAAGGACAAGGAGACCTTGATCTTTAACGCGTATTCCAATGGGATCATGTCCGGTGAGGGCCGGCTCGTCTATCATGGCGTGACCGAGCTGGATAACGGGCGCCTGCAGCGCGTGACGCTCTCGGTCCAGGCCCTGTCGATGAAAGATGACGAGGAGATCTTCGGCTCGGAGGATTTTTCCGCTCCGGTCAAGGTCATCCGCCAGGTCAGGGTCTTCGGCCGGGATGAATCGATCGTCGAGACATACGCCCCGGACAGGAAGAGCGTCGTTATCGAGAAGAGCGTCAACGGCGAAGCGCGGCCTGCCTTGACCCTCAAGACCGACTATGAATTAGGGAATCTCCTGTTGATGCTCTACAGGATCCGCTCTTCGAAGGAGATGAACATAGGGGACTCCTATCGTTTTTCTCTGCCCACCCAGGAATTCGATCTCTTTATAAAAGCCAAAAGACGGGTCAAGGTCCCCATGGGCACCTACGACGCGTTCATCCTCGAAAGCCGTCCCTCCAAATACGTGATCTGGATCAGCGTCGATGAAGAGAGGATCCCTTTGCGCATCAAGGGAATGGTCCCGCTGGGACTGGTCTATCTCGCGATCGCGAAGGTGGAGTGAGCCCGAAGGAAACATTGGGTCTCAACATCCCAACTAAGTCGATAGTCTATAGTCGATGGTCTATTGTCAAAACTGAAATGGATCATGCCGGTGACGGTAACGGTAAGGGTGACGATGCCCGTTTCGGTGACGTAGTTGGGTAACGGCAAAAGAAAAACCTCATTTACGAACTACGTAACCTAACTACGAAACGGGCCGCATCGCCCCCTTGCGGGGGCGCTTCGCAGCCGTAACCTAACTACGACAGACGGAATGTCATTGGTTAGGTATGAAACCCGAGGTCCGATGTCCGACGTCGGATTTCTGACTTCCGAGTTCGTTGCTGACAAATGATATTCCGTCCGTCGTCTATCGGTAACGGCTATGAAGCCCGTTTCGTAGTTCGGTGACGGTGTTCGGCAAAATCTTTCTGGATCTCCCTTTGACGTAACCTAACGACGTCGCCGAAACGGGCATCGTGACCTTTACCGTGACCCCCTATCGGGGGCGCTTCGCGGCCGTTGCCGGAACAAGCTGTCAGCGGATTGACAATCGACCATTGACCATTGACTATTGACTTTTTCCAACTTAGCCGATTTTTATGCCTGAACCTATTGCCCGAGATAGGGTTTTGTGATAAAATCATGGGCTATGAAAGCAACGCCGAAGATCCTGATCCTCTATATCACGGAGCATTCCGGCCATCATAGCGCGGGCCGGGCGATCCAACAAGCGCTCCATGAGCTCGCCCCATCCGGTGAATTCCTCTGCGTCAACGCCTTCCGGCACGCTTTTCCGTTCGCGGAGCGCCTCATTCACGGCGTCTACATGACGGTCATCAAGCGCGCCCCGAAGATCTGGGAAGCGATGTATGACAACCGGTCCCTGGTCAACCGCGCCAACCGCGTGAAAAACTGGGTCCATATGCTGGGAGTCCGCCGGTTGAGCGGGCTTATGGATTCTTTCAGGCCTGACGCGGTCGTCTGCACTCAGGCCTTCCCCTGTGGGATCGTCGCTGATTATAAGACCCGCCATTCGCCTTCTTTGCCCCTGATCGGGGTTTTGACAGACCTGTCTCCCCATGATTTTTGGGTCTATGACCAGGTCAACCACTACGTCGTCCATTGTCCTCACAGCCTGGAGATGCTCGCCCAGAAGGGGGTTCCGAGGGCGAAGATCCATTCGATGGGAATCCCCATTGATCCCAAGTTTGCCATTTCCAGGGACCGCGCCGAGCTGGCGGGAAACTTCGGTTTGCGGCCCGAGGTACCTGTCGTCTTGATCATGGGCGGAGGCCGGGGCCTCGGCGATATCCGCCAAATCCTGACCCTCTTGGACCGGTCTCCTTTGGCGTTGCAGCTGATCGTCGTCTGCGGCCTTAATAAGTCTCTTTACGCCTGGGTCCAGAGCCAGAGCTTCAGTAAGACGGTCCTTAAGTTCAAATATACCGACCAGATCGACCGGCTGATGAGCCTGGCTTCCGTCATCGTGACCAAGCCGGGCGGCATCACCACCGCCGAGGCCCTCGCCAAGCGCCTGCCTATGATCATCCTGGATCCGATCCCCGGCCAGGAAACGAGGAACGCCGGTGTTCTGGTCAAGAGCGGTTTGGCTCAACAGATCCACAGTCCCGACGAATTGCCCAGGGCCCTGGAAAAGACCTTAAATCTCCGGCGCTCCGGATTTCCTATCGGCGACCCTTGGAGCGGATTCTCGAAGCCCCATTCATCCATGGATATCGCCCGTTTTGTCATCGCGCAATGTTAAACTATCTTTTTTTCAAATTTGTCCATTTCTTAGCGGTCAGGCTCCCCCTGCGGGCCGGATACGCGGTGTCAGACTTCCTGTCTGTTTTGAAATATTATATTTCTCCGCGCGATCGAAAGGCGGTGGCCGGTAACCTCAAGCGTCTTTTGCCGGCTTCAGAGCACCGGCGCCTGCGCAAAAGGTCTAAGGAGGTTTTCATCTATTTCGGCCGCTACCTCATCGAATTTTTCCGTCTCTCGCTCTTGAAAAAGGAAGATCTGGGCCGCCTCATCAAGATCAAAGGTCTCGAGCATCTCGATGCGGCGCTCAAAAAAGGCAAGGGAGTCATCATCGTGTCCGCCCACATGGGGAATTGGGAACTGGGAGGCGTGTTCATGGCCATCCTGGGATATAAGATCGTGGGCGTGGCGTTACCCCACCGTTCGAAAAAACTCAACGATCTTTTCAACGGCATGCGCCGGGGAAGAGGCATGGATGTCATTCCTTCCACCGGGCCGGGGCTGCGCAAGATCTACGAGGCGCTGAAAGAGAACCGGATCATCGCGCTCGTTGGCGACAGGGATTTTGGCAGCGGCGGCCGCCGGATGGATTTCCTGGGAGCGACGAAGATGATTCCCCGCGGCCCCGCGATCCTCAGCTTGCGCACCGGCGCCCCTATTGTCCCCGGATTCATGACGCGCGACGAAAACAATGTCCATCACGTCGAGTTCTTGCCTTCGTTGCCGGAGGGCCAGGACGAAGAGCGGCTGATGGCGGCGTACACCCGGGCCATGGAAGTCAATATCCGGGCCAACCCGACCCAGTGGCTGATGTTCCGGGAATTCTGGAAAGAATAAAAGATGAAGATCTGCGTTCTCATCCCCGCGTTCAACGAAGAGAAGGCGATCGGCGAACTGGTTCGCCAGGTCCGGGGATTGGGGTTCGATGTCCTGGTCATCGATGACGGCTCCCGCGACAGGACGGCTTCGCTGGCCCGCGCTAACGGCGCCGAAGTCCTGGTCAATGAGCGCAATTGCGGCAAAGGCGCGACCCTGCGCCGCGGGTTCAAGGTCGCGCTTGAAAAAGCCTATGACGCCGTGATCGTCATGGACGCCGACGGCCAGCATCTTCCCAAGGACCTGAAAAAATTTGTCGTCGCATATGGGGAAGAGAGACCGGGCGTCATCGTGGGGAACCGCATGGCCGAGTCTAAAGGGATGCCTCTCATCCGATGGTGGACGAACAGTTTCATGTCCTATCTCATTTCCCGGGCGTGCGGCCAACAGGTCCCCGATTCCCAGTGCGGCTACCGGCTCATCGCCGGCGACGTCCTGAGGAAGATCGACCTTCAGACGGATAATTTTGAGATCGAAAGCGAGATCCTTCTGGAGGCGGCCCGCCAAGGAGCCCGGATCGTCTCGGTCCCCATCGCAACCGTTTATGACGGCCAGAAGAGCGCCATCCATCCGATCAAAGATACCTTGCGCTTCATTAAATTCATGAACAGAATGAACCGGAGACGTCTGTGAAAGTCCCC
>JBFZAX010000055.1:0-6412 GCA_041308805.1 Candidatus Omnitrophota bacterium
GCCCCAGGGGGAGCCGCTTTACGACGAGTCGATCCTGAAACAGCAGGAACAGGCTCTTGTCGGCGGATCTATGGGGAAAGACGAATTTTATGACACGGCCGTCAAATTGGTCATCGAAACAGGCCAGGCGTCCGTTTCTATTATCCAGCGGCGGCTGCGGCTGGGATATACGCGGGCCGCTCGTCTCATCGATATGATGCAGGAGGCGGGACTGGTGGGGCCGTATTGCGGCAGCAAGCCGCGCGATATCCTCGTGGACAGGGAGCAGTGGCTGAAGGAGCAGATGACGAAGGAGCGCGCTGAAAATGCCTGAGGAGAGGGCGGAAAAGACGATCGGCGCCGTTTTGCGGGAAGCGCGCACGGTCCGCAACATTAGCCTCGAAGACGCGAGCAGGCGCACGCGGATCCATCCGAACATCCTGCGCTCCATGGAGAGCGATGATTTTCAGAAGCTCGGGATCGTCTATGGCAAGAGCTTTCTTAAGATGTACGCGGAGTTCCTCGGCTGCGATAAGGCGGGGCTCTTGCGCAGGCTGGAGAATGTTTTCGGCCCGAAGACCGACGACTTCGCGAAGACCGTCAATATCCTGACCCCGGAGCCGACCCCTGAGGTGCACGGGGTATTCGTCAAGGCCGTCAAGCAGGTTCAGGTCGTCTTGCGCAAGGTGAACATGCGGTTTTTGGGAACGGTGGTCGGAGTCGCCGTGATCGGGTTGCTGGTCATTGTCCTGGGCGCGCGCGCGGTCCGGTCGATCCGCTCGCGGCCCAAGCCTGTGCCCGCCGATCAGGCATCTGCCAAAAAGCCCGACCAGGCGGCGCTTCCCGCTGCGGCAAAGCCTTCTAAGCCTGCCCCGGTCAAGCCTGCGGAAGTTAAAGAGTCGCCTGCGGTCTCTTCGGTGGAAACGCCTAAGCCGGCGCCGGCCAAAGTGGCTGCGCCTGAGCCGGCGGCGGCCAAGCCCGCGGCTATCTCTTCGAAAGAAAAACTGGTCTTGGTGATCCGCGCCAAGGATAAGTGCTGGATCCAGGTCAAGGTGGACGGGAAGGTTGTTTTCCAGAACATCCTCGTGAAGGGCGCGGCGGAGACTTGGCAGGCCCAGGAGAGGATCGACCTGTGGCTGGGCAACGCCGGAGTCATCCAGATGGAGCTGAACGGCAAGCTATTGGAGAAGATCGGCCGTCCCGGACAGACGCTGCGTAATGTCGTCATCACCCGATCAGGCCTTTCTGTCCGACGGTGAATCTTTCCTTTTGGCCTTGCGCCCGTAGGCGCCTGAGGCCCCATCTTTTTTTCCAGCCAGAGCCCTAACCCATGACAATCCCCGTCCGTCGGTCCGGCGAGAGGGTCAGCATCGTTTCGCTGGGATGCTTCCGCAATACGGTGGATTCCGAAAAGATCCTTGCGGGATGGCGCTCTGGCGGGGCGAGGATCTGCGCGCCGCGGGAGGCTTCCACGGTCATTGTCAATACCTGCGCGTTCACCGAGGAGGCGAAGCGCGAATCGATCGAGGCGATCCTCGAGCTTCTCGAGCTTAAGAAAAAAGGCAGGGTCCGGCGCGTCTTCGTTTATGGATGTCTGCCTCAGCGCTATCCCCGGGAGCTGGCGCAGGAGCTGCGGGACGTCGACGGATTTTTCGGGATAGCGGATTTCAAGCGCCGGCCGGACCTGGGGCTGAGATTGACCCCGGCGCCCTATGCGTTCGTCAAGATCTCCGAAGGGTGCGCGAATCGCTGCGCGTTCTGCGCCATCCCGGTCATCAAGGGCCCCTTGAGGAGCCGTCCGGCGGCTTCCATCATCGAGGAAGTCAGGCATCTGGAGGCGCAGGGAGTCCGGGAGGTTGATCTCATCGGCCAGGACATCACCCTTTACGGGCATCCTGTCCGTCGCGCGGGAGCGTCTCTGCCGTTGGTCGGATTGGTCCGCAAGATCCTCAAGGCGACGCGTATCCCCTGGATTAGGCTTTTGTATCTGCATCCGCAGCGCCTGACGTCGGAGTTGATCGGCCTCTTCGCCTCTGAAAAGAGGCTATGCCCTTACGTCGACGTGCCGTTCCAGCATGCCAGCGACAGGATTTTAAAACGGATGAACCGGCCCGAGGGCCGGCAAGGCATGAAGGCGCTGGTCGAGCGGCTGCGCGCCGCGGTCCCCGATGTCGCCGTGCGCACGACGTTCATCGTCGGTTTCCCCGGGGAGACGGCGCGGGATTTTCGCGAGCTTTTGGATTTTGTCCGCGAGGTCCGTTTCGACCGGCTAGGGGTTTTTTCTTATTCCCGGGAGGAGGGGACGCCCGCTTTTTCCTTTAAGGGGCAGGTCGGCCAGCGGACGAAAGAGGTCCGCCGTGCGATGCTCATGGAGCTGCAGCGGCAGATCTCGCGCGACAAGCTCCGGCGGAAGATCGGCCGTGTCTTGGAGGTTTTGATCGAGCAGGCCGTTGCGTACGCCCCGGGGACCTACCGGGGGCGCAGCCGTTTCGACGCGCCCGAAGTGGACGGCACCGTTACGGTGCGTTGCCCCGGGAAGCTGAGACCCGGACAGATCGTCGCCTGCCGGATCACGCAGGCCGCAGATCACGATCTGAAGGGAGAGAGGACCGATGAATCTTCCCAATAAGTTGACGATCTCGCGGATCGGCATGACTTTTTTCATGATGGGGTTTTTGTTCCGGCCGGGCGTCGCGGCGAAGGCCGTCGCCTGCGTCCTCTTCCTGGCCGCCTGCGCCACGGATTTTCTCGACGGGTGGATCGCCCGACGGCGGGGGCAGATCTCGGACCTGGGCAAGATCCTGGACCCGATCGCCGATAAGGTCCTCATCCTCGGGGCGCTGTTGGCGTTCGTGGAGATGCAGCTGGTGGCGGCGTGGATGGTCACCGTGATCATCATCCGCGAGTTTTTGATCACGGGCTTAAGGTTTTTCGCCGCGCGCCGTGGGCTGGTCCTGGCGGCGGAGAGCGCCGGCAAGCACAAGACCGTTTCCCAGATGATCACGATCTTTTTTGTTTTGGTTTTTTTGGTCGCGCGGGAATCCGTGGCCAGCTCCCCGGGCTGGGACCAGAGGCTCGAAGATAACTTCCAGGCCGTTATTTTCTTTTTAATGGGGATTACCGTGGCGTTGACCATTTTTTCAGGCTTGTCTTATCTGTGGCAGAACCGCAAGCTGATCCGCACCTTATGAGAAGGGCTCTCGTCAAGGCGATCGCGACTTTTTTCTTCATCGGGGAAGTCGTCCCGGTGGCCCCCGGCACGGCGGGCAGTTTCGCGGCGCTCTTGCTGTACCTGGCGCTGCCGCCTCAAGGGGCGGTCACTTTTCTCGTCTTTGCCGGCGTGACGGCCTTAGGCGTCTGGGCTGCCGGCGCGGCGGAAAAGGTTTTCGGGCGCAAGGATCCCCATCAGGTGGTCATCGACGAGGTGGCGGGGCTGTTCTTCGTCTATTGGGGATTGCCCTGGGACCCTCTGACCCTTGTCGCAGGGTTTGTTCTTTACCGCCTCATGGACGTCATCAAGCCTTTTCCGGCCCGACGGCTGGAGCATCTCCCGGGCGGCTGGGGGATCATGCTTGACGACCTTGTCGCCGGCCTCTACGCGCAGGGACTGGTGCGGCTGGGATACGGGCTGAAGTTTCTCCTTGTCCGCGCGTCGGGTTTCTAATAGAATTAAAGCAAGCTGCTCAGGACTATAAGGAGTTCTTTATGTTCGATCGCAAGCAGGAGATCAAACAGGAGTCTCTCCAGGAGATCCATAATTTCATCCGGCGCGCCCTGAAAGAGCGGGCGACGGATGTCCACTGGGAGCCTTATGTGGAGAACGACCGGGACCTTCTGGTCGTGCGTTTCCGCATCGACGGGCTCCTTAAGGACGTCGAGCGGCTTTCCAGCGAACAGTTCACTGCCGCTTCGGTGATCAACGCCATCAAGATCATGGCCAACATGGACCCGACGAAGCGCCGCAACGAACAGGACGGCCGCTTCACCTTCATCCACGATTCGATGGAATATGATGTGCGCGTCGCCTCGATGCCCACCATTTTAGGCGAGAAGATCGTGATGCGGCTGATGGACCGCCGGAAGTATTGCATGAACCTCGCGGACCTGGGTTTTCACGACGAGGCGCTGCAGCTGCTCTCCGGGGCTATCTATAAACCCGAAGGCTTTGTCGTCATCACGGGGCCGACGGGCTCAGGCAAGACGACGACCCTTTATTCCATCCTCCAGCATATCTACAACCGCGAGAAGAACATCTGCACGATCGAAGATCCGGTCGAGGTCAAGTTCCTCGGCATCAACCAGATCCCGGTCGACCACGAGTTCGGCATGACGTTCGTGCGGGGGCTAAGGGCCATTATGCGCCAAGACCCGAACATCATCGCCGTCGGGGAGATGCGCGACGCCGAGACGGTGCGCACCGCGCTGCAGGCGGCCCTGGCCGGTTCGATGGTCTTCTCGACCCTTCACGCCCGCGACGCCGTCAATACCATCGTGCGGCTCTTGGACATGGGGGTGGAGCCGTTTTTCATCGGGACAGCCCTGACAGCGGTTATTTCCCAGCGTCTGTTGCGTCTGGTCTGTAAGGTCTGTAAAGGCAAGGGGTGCCTGCAGTGCGGTAATTCGGGCTACAAACGCCGGATCGGTATATTTGAAATCCTGAAGATGAATGATATAATGAGGCAGCTGGTCTTAAAGCACGCGCCGGCCGATGAGCTGAAAGCGGCGGCGGTCCAGAGCGGGATGATCCCTTTCACGAGGTCGATCGAGCCTTTGATCGCCGATGGGCTTACGACCCGGGAAGAGGTCGACCGCGTGCTGACCATTGAATGATGTCAGGAGCTTATGGCGAGGATCCCGAAGAGGCTGGGTGAGCTTTTGGTGGAGAACGGACTGTTGACCGAGCCGCAGCTTCTGGAGGCGCTCAGCGTCCAGAAGACCAGCCGCAAGCTCTTAGGAGAGGTCATCGTCGATCTCGGTTACTCGACGCGCGATAGGCTCGACACCGTCCTGGCGCGCCAGTTCGGCTCCCGCCTCGGGGAGATCCTGATCGAGAAGAGGCTGATCAATTTCTCGCAGCTTCAGAGCGTTATGGATGAGCAAAGGAAATCCTTGAAATCGATGGGGGAGATCCTGATCGACAGGGGGTATGTCACGGAGACCGACCTTATCGCCGGCCTGTCGCAGCAATACGATATGCCTTATGTGAAGCTGGCGAATTATCAGATCAACCCGGAGGCCGTGGCCAAGGTCCCCCTGGACGCCCTCAAGAAATACTGCGTTTTTCCCATAGACATCGAGAACAATATGCTCGTCGTCGCGACCGCCAACCCGGAAGACGTGGTCGCGGAGTCGGACCTGCGTTTTCTCTCCGGGATGTACGTGCGTTTCGTCCTCGCTTCCAAATCCGAACTGCTCTCCTATATCGAGTAAGCCTCCCAAATATCGTCTGCGCCGTTCCAAGACAGAGTAAACCCGACACAAGCCCCGGCCATGCCCCGGAGGGGCTAGGCCTGGGAAGACGGGGTTGATAAGGCTGAAGGGGACATTTTGTGTTCTTCTGGCCTAGGGGAAGAAGGGTCAGCCGAGGGCGACCCTGCGGATGACTGAATGGATGGCGCCGGCCAAAGTGAGCCGGCTTTCGAAAAGGGTGATGTTGTCGAGCAGGAACTCATCGGGGGGTAGAAGGTTTTTGGGCTCGCGTAATTTTTGGCTCAGCGCCAGCCGGTTGCGGTCGGACCGCACGCGGCCGAGGGTGATATGCGCCTGGAACGGTCGGTGTTCTTTGGGGAATCCTCGCAGGTCCAGATCGTCTTCCAGCGCCTGCGCCGTTTTTTTTAGGCTGCCGAGAGCGTCCCGAAGCCCGACCCAGATGACGCGGGGCGCGCTAAGAGAGGGGAAGCCGTCGAGCTTGTCCAGATTCACCGGGATCGCTGACCGTCGCTGCGCGAGGCTTTCAAGGATATTTTCCAGGTCCGGGACCCTGCTGTTCGGGGTGTCGCCGAGAAACTTGAGGGTCAGGTGGATGTTTTCCGGCTCGACCCATTTGACGTCAGCGCCGCTGGCCCGCAGTTCTTCCTGGAGGCGGGATAGCCGGACGCGGACCGCCGCCGGCAGGTCGACGGCGATGAAAAGCCTTAAAGGGGCTGTTCCTGGGACAGGCATGTCTTGAGCAACTGCAGGGCGGCGTCCCGGGAGGCTTTCTTGACGGCGAGCCGGCCCCCGGGGAAGAGGAATTTCTTGAAGAAGGAATGGTGGCCGAGGCTGACCGCGATAAAGACCGTCCCGACAGGCTTGGTAGCTGTCGCCCCCGCCGGTCCGGCGATGCCGGTCACAGCCAGGCCGATGTGGGCGGCCGCCAGGTGTTTGATGCTTTTGGCCATTTCGAGGGCGACTTCCTGGGATACGGCGCCATGGGCCTTGATGAGCTGGGGGT
>JBFZAX010000056.1:0-7843 GCA_041308805.1 Candidatus Omnitrophota bacterium
TGGGCGGGCCGCAGCCTCGCCTTTTTTGTTTTATTTGACCGAGAACTCTTGTCAGCCAACCCCGTCTTCCCCTGCCTAGCCCCTCCGGGGCATGGCCGGGGTTTGTGTCGGGATTGCTCTAAGCGGCCACCTTATCTCCCTGCCCTGAGGGGCGTGACTCCAAACCGCATAGAACTGAACGGGTTTTTCGACCAGAGCTGCCTGAGATTATTTGTAGCACTCTAATGATGCGAGTGCTAATTATATTCAAAAACGAAAAAGTTGTCAAGATTTTTTTTAAAAATTGTTTTACGTAAGGAGGCTCCGGTGGATAAAGGCGAGGCCTTTGAGGGTCAGGTGTTCCTCGATATGGGCGAGCCTCGAGGAATAAAGCTTGACGAGAGCCGCGTCACCGCCGGTCGCCAAGACCTTGTAACCCCGGCACTCCCGATGGATGAGGCGATCGATGATCCCGTCGCAGAGACCCGCTGTCCCGTAGATGATCCCGGCGCGGATGCTCGAAACCGTATCCCTTCCGATGATCTCGATCGGCCGGGCAAGCTCCACATAAGGCAAAAGCGCGGTCTTTTTATGCAGGGCCTCCTGAACGATCTTAAGGCCCGGCGCGATCATGCCGCCCAGGTATTCCGATTTTTTGGAAATGATGTCAAAGGTGATGGCCGTGCCGAAGTCCACGATGATGAGACCCGGACCGAAAAGCTTAAGCCCCGCATAGGCGTTGACGAGCCTATCCTGGCCAACCTGGTTCGGGATGCGATACCGGTTGATGACCGGAACCACCACGTCCTGACCGACAACAATGGTTTTGGCTGAAAAAAGAGACCCCAGGCTGAAAGAGACTTTTTTTGTCATGGCCGGAACGACGCTGCAAAGGATCACGGAGTCGATCTGCCTTGCCTTAAAAGCCTCCTTCATCTTTTTGCCGAGGGCCGAACGGGCTTTCGCTTTTGAGACCAAACGGGCGGTCTCGAATTTGGCCACGGCGCAAACCTCGAGCTCTGTGAAAAGCCCGATCGTCGTGTTCGTATTACCTATATCTACCGCGATGAACATGGCACCTTTCGGCACGTTAAGCGATGACCTGAAGATGTCCTGCCAGGACCTTCTCGACCAGGCCGCTGTCCGTTCGCACTATCAAGCCGCCGTCATTGTCGAAATCCAACGCATATCCTTCGATCAGGGCGCCCTGCGTGTGAATACGGACGCGGGCCCCCAACACCAGGGAAGACGCTTCTTTGACCCCCTGCAGAATCTTCGGAAAGCCGCCGTCCAGATACAAGACATAAGCGCGGTCGATCTCCCTGATCATTATATGCGATAAATCATCCAAGTCAAAATCTCTTGCAGCGGACTCCTTAAGTGAGGTAGCGGACGGCGGCAGCTCGTGGCTGGCGCTATTGACGTTCACGCCGACGCCGACCACGAGGTAATCGATCCGCGCACCCTTTAAGCACATCTCCGTCAGGATCCCGCAGGCCTTCTTTCCATCGACGAAAATATCGTTGGGCCATTTGATCGTCACCTGTTCCACCCCCGCCTGCCCCAAGGCGCGCGCCACCGCCCAAGCGACCGTCAACGTGATCCGACACGCCCCATCAGCCGGCAGGACAGGCCGAAGGATAAAAGAAAAATACAAACCTTTTCCATGGGGCGAGACCCAATCCGTCCCCAGGCGGCCGCGGCCCGATGTCTGAGAGCGGGCAAAGATACAAACCCCTTCGGGCTCGCCGTCTTGGGCCATCCGATGAGCGAGGTCATTGGTCGAGGTGACCTCATCATACAAGAGGACCTTTTTGCCGATGAGTTTTGTGTCTAACCCTTTTGAACCGTTGAAAATATGGGTCAGGCCGTCCATAGTTATTTAATTGAGGGGTCTCAAGGTCTGATGTCTCAAAGTCTCATTTAGTCTATAGTCGATGGTCGATAGTCTATTGTCAAAACTGAAAAGCTAAAAAAAGTATTTCTGTTTTGCCCTTTGGGCATAGACAATCGACCATTGACAATAGACTATTGACTAATTGTTCATTGTTCATTTCTTCTTCCCGCTCTCTTTCGTTCTTTTCGCTCCCCCCTTCAATCTTTTGATCTCATCGCGGATCGCCGCGGCCTCCTCGAACCTCAGATTCCGGGCAGCCAATTCCATCTCGTGCTGCAAAAGGGCGATCAAAGATTCAAACTCGTAGGCTTTCTTATCCTGGCCCGAGAGCTCGGCTAAGAAGCCCGTCGTCTCGTCCTCGTCTTTCAGGCTCTCCCGGATCTCTTTGCGAATAGTCACCGAGGTGATCCCGTGGCGGGCGTTGTATTCCAGCTGGATCTTGCGGCGCCGGCGGCTCTCGTCGATAGCCGAACGCATGGCCGGCGTGACCTTGTCGGCGTACATGACGACCTCGCCGTGGACGTTGCGCGCGGCCCGGCCGGCCAGCTGGATAAGCGAGACCTCCGAGCGCAGGAAACCTTCCTTGTCCGCGTCCAAAATCACCACCAGCGACACTTCAGGCAGGTCCAGCCCTTCACGCAGCAGATTGACGCCGACCAGGCAGTCGAAATCCTTCCGGCGCAGCTTGCGCAGGATCTCGACGCGTTCGATCGTCTGGACATCCGAATGCAGATACTGCACCTTCAGCCCCTGCTCTTTAAGATGTTCGGTCAGGTCCTCGGCCATCTTCTTCGTCAGGGTCGTCACCAAGACCCGCTCATCGCAAGCCGCGCGCTGGCGGATCAACGCTTCCAGGTCTTGCACCTGGCCGCTGGTAGGCTTGACGATGATCTGCGGGTCCGGGACGCCTGTCGGGCGGACGATCTGCTCCGCGGTGATCCCCCGGGACTTACGCACCTCATAATCCCCCGGCGTCGCGGAAACGAAGACCTGGCGCGGGACGAGTCGGTTGAATTCCTCAAAGGTCAGCGGCCTGTTATCCAGGCAGGACGGCAGCCGGAACCCGAAATCCACCAGGACCTCCTTGCGGGCGCGGTCCCCCTCATACATGCCGCGGACCTGCGGCAACGTCACATGGCTCTCATCGATAAAAACGAGGAAATCCCCGGGGAAATAATCCAAAAGGCAGAACGGCCGCGAGCCGGGCGCCCGAAAAGATAAATGGCGGGAATAATTCTCGATCCCGTGGCAGTAGCCGGCCTCCCGCAGCATCTCCATGTCATAGCGGGTGCGCTGCTCCAGGCGCTGGGCCTCCAGCAGCTTGTTGGTGTCCCGCAACACCTTCAGCCGCCCCTCCAATTCTTCCTCGATCGATCTCATGGCGGCTTCGATCGACTCTTCGGGAACGATATAGTGCTTAGCCGGATAGATGCCGATCTTGTCCAACTCTTCCAGCCGCCGGCCCGAGACCGGGTCAAACTCGATGATCCGCCTGATCTCATCGAACGCCAGCTCGATGCGCACCGCCCGCTCCGAATACGCCGGGAAGATGTCCACGACGTCGCCCTTGACGCGGATCTTTCCCCGGCGGAAATCGACGTCATTGCGCTCGTACTGGATCTTGACGAACCGGCGCAGGACATCCTGGCGGCTGACCTTCTGGCCCTTTTCCAAAAAAACCATGAACTCCCTGTAGTCTTTCGGCGAGCCCAGGTTGTAGATGCAGGAGACCGAGGCGACGATCAGCGTGTCCGGCCGCGAGAAGAGAGATGTCGTCGACGACAATCGAAGGCGGTCCAGCCGCTCGTTGATCGAGGCGTCCTTTTCGATATACGTGTCCGTCTGGGGGATATAAGCCTCGGGCTGATAATAGTCGTAATAGCTGACGAAGTATTCCACCGCATTGCGGGGAAAGAACTCCTTGAACTCAAAATAAAGCTGGGCGGCGAGGGTCTTGTTGTGGGAGATGACAAGGCTGGGCTTGCGGCAGCGCTCGATGACGTTGGCCATCGTGAAGGTCTTGCCGGAGCCCGTGACGCCCAGAAGGGTCAGGTGCGTTCGGCCCTTTTGGATCCCTTCGGCCAGTTTATCGATCGCCTGCGCCTGGTCCGCCGATGGGCGCCAGCGGCTGGTCAGTTGGAAGTCCGGCATGCGACGAGCTCCAGAGAGAGATCGAGGGCTCTGGCCGAATGGGTCAGGGCACCGAGGGAGATGAAATCGACGCCTTTGATCGCATAACGCCGGATGTTGGAAAGGTTGATCCCGCCGGAGAGCTCTACCAAAGGCCGGCGCGAGCGCTGCGCGAAGAGACGGCGCAGGAAAGCGACGGCGCGGCGCACGCCGGCCGGGGAGAAATTATCCAAAAGGACGATATCGGGACAAAGCCCCAGCGCTTTTTCCAGCTGGCGGATATCCTCCACCTCGATCTCAAAAGGGACCGAAGGATCGCGCCGGCCGAGCCTCATGTAATCCGCCGCCTCCTTCAAAATGAACAAGTGGTTATCCTTGACGAGATACTGGGCGGAGAGATCGAAGCGGTGATTCTGGCCTCCTCCGACCGAAACGGCGTATTTTTCGAAGAGCCGCAACAGGGGCGTCGTCTTACGGGTATCGAGGATGCGGATACCGGTCCCGCGCACCGCGGACACCGCCTGACGCGTCATGGTGGCCACCCCCGAAAGATAGGACAAAAAGTTCAGCGCGACCCGTTCGCAGGATAAGATCGAACGCGCGCGGCCTTCGACGACCGCGACGACCTCCCCGCGGCGAACCTCATCGCCGTCCTTGCGGCGGACCCGAAAAGAGACGCCGGGGTCGAACACCCGGAATGTCTCGCGGGCGATCGGCATGCCGCAGATGACGCCGCTCTCTTTCGCCAGGATATGCCCCCGCACCCGGGTCTTTTCCGGGATAAAAGCCTGCGTCGTCACATCCTCGTAGGAAGCGTCTTCGGCCAGGGACTGGCGCACGACCGCGCGGATGGCGTCCTTAGTTAAACGCACGCCGGACCTCCTTAAGGCGGATGACCGCCTCCTTCAGCTCTGCCAGCCGGGCCCGTTCCCGGGCTACGACTTCCTCGGGCGCCTTTTTCACAAACTCTTTATTCCCCAACATGCGCTCTTTGTTCTTGAGCTGCCCTTGCGTCTCCTCGAGTTGCTTATCCAGGCGGGCCTTCTCCTTCTCGATGTCGACCAGTCCTTCCAACAACAGATAGAGGTGCGCGTCGCCGGCGATCAGAGCGCTCAAGCTCTGAGGCACGGCCGCCTGATCGCAAGTCACCTCGAGGTCAGCGATCCCCCCCAGGTCCTTGATGAGAGGCGCCACGCTCTCTAAGACCTTGGCCTTGGCCGCGCTGGCGGTGAGCCGCGCCCGCACAAGGCTCTGGCCCGACAGATTCAGGTCCCTTCGGAAATTCCTGATGGCGTAGACGGTCCGGAAAACCAGCTCCATCGCCTTCAGCGAAGGCTTGTCGTCCCAAGACTTCTGCGCAGCAGGCCAACTCTCCGCCGGCAGCCCGGCGGCCTGCGCTCCCGGAAGCTTCCCTAAGACCTCCTCGGTGATAAAAGGCATGAAAGGATGGAAAAGGAGCAGCGTCTTTCTTAAGACGAAAACGAGCATCTGCCGGGTCTGCGTTGTCGCGATGGTCGGCTTGGCGATCTCCAGGTACCGGTCACAAAAATCGTGCCAGAAGAAATCATAGGCAAGGTTGACCGCTTCGTTGAACTTGAACGCGTCAACGCAGCGCGTCACGCGGCGAATGGTCTCGTTCAGCCGCGACAGGATCCATCGGTCCTGGATGGACCGGGCTTCGCCGGGAGCTGCCGCGGCCTCTTCTCCCGCATTCATCAGGATGAACCGCGCAGCATTCCAGATCTTATTGCACAGGTTGCGCCCCTGCTCGAAGCGCTCGCGGGACAGATAGATATCGGAGCCGCTCGCCGCGGTAGTGATCAAGCTGAACCGCAGGGCGTCCGCCCCGTATTCTTTGATGACCTCCAGCGGGTCGATGCTGTTGCCCAGTGACTTGGACATCTTGCGCCCCTCTTCGTCGCGCACCGTCCCGTGGATGCAGACGTCGCGAAAGGGGATCTGCCCCATGAACTCGCAACCCGCCATGATCATGCGGGCGACCCAGAAAAAAATGATCTCCGGCGCGGTCACCAGGACGCTCGTCGGATAGAAATACGCCAGCTCCTTCTCCCTGACGCTTCCGGCCGCCTCCGCGTCAAAAGGCCAGCCGAAGGTCGCGAACGGCCACAGCCAGGAAGAGAACCACGTGTCTAAAACATCGTCGTCCTGGCGCAGGCCGGTCGAGCCGCACGCCGGACATTTCTGTGGCGGAGTCCGGGAAACGATCACTCCTCTCTCAAAACAGGCCTCCGGGCCTCGACCACGAGATTTCTTATTTGGCGCGGGGGCCTGCGGAACCGAAGAAGCCAGACATTTATCGCAATAATAAACAGGCAGCCGATGCCCCCACCAGATCTGGCGCGAGATGCACCAATCCTTAATGTTCTCCATCCAGTTCAAATAGACCTTGGTCCATCGTTTCGGATGGAATCTGACGGCGCCGCTCTTGACCGCCTTGATCGCGGGCCTGCTCAACGGGCCCATGCGCACGAACCATTGCTTGGAAAGGTAAGGCTCGACGACGGTATGGCACCGGTAGCAATGGCCTACCGCGTGCGGATGGTCCTCTGTCTTGACCAGCAGCTTGCGCTCCTTGAGGTCCTCGAGGATGGCTTCGCGCGCCTCGAACCGGTCCATCCCCGCATATTCACCGGCCTCGGTGTTCAGGACGCCGTCCGGACGCAGGATATTGATAAAAGGCAGGTCGTGCGACTTGCCCATGATGTAATCATTAGGGTCGTGCGCGGGAGTGACCTTGACCGCTCCGGTGCCGAACTTTTTATCCACCATCGGATCGGCGATAACGGGGATCTCGCGCTCCATCAGAGGCAGGATCAGGCGCTGACCGATAAGATGCTTGTAACGCGGGTCCCTGGGATGAACGGCAACAGCCGTATCGCCCAGCATCGTCTCCGGCCTCGTGGTCGCCACAATGATCCCATCCATCGCCTTCGCTCTCCCCTGAGACCTTGAGACTTTGCCTGCCCCGCGCCCCCGAAGGGGGTTTGCGGGGAGACCTTGAGACTTTTTGATGGGGTACTTGATGTAATAAAGTTTCCCCACCAAGTCGCGGTGGGGCGCCTCTTCGTCCGCCAGCGCTGTCTGGCACCGCGGGCACCAGTTGATGATGTAATCGCCCCGGTAGACCAGCCCTTTTTCATAAAGACGCACGAAGACCTCGACGACCGCCCGGGAATACCCTTCGTCCATCGTGAAGCGCTCGCGCGGCCAATCACACGCGCAGCCGAGCCGCTTGAGCTGATGGATGATCGTAGAGCCGTGCTTCTCTTTCCATCCCCAGACACGTTTCAGGAATTCATCGCGGCCGAGGTCCTTGCGGGTCAGCCCCTGGCCCGCGAGCTGGCGCTCGACCACATTTTGAGTGGCGATGCCGGCGTGGTCTGTCCCGGGCATCCACAAGGCCTCAAATCCCTGAAGCCGCCGCGCTCGGATCAATATATCCTGGATCGTGTTATTGAGGGCGTGGCCCATATGCAAAACGCCTGTCACGTTGGGAGGCGGGATGACGATCGTGAAAGGCTTCTTTCCGGGAACGGCCTGAGCATGGAACAAAGGCGACTGGGCCCAAAAGCTGAACCACCGCTCTTCGGTCTCCTGGGGGTTGTATTTAGGGGGTAGCTGTTGCGCCATGGAGGGAAAGGCTAGCTCTTCGTCTCCCGGTCCTTGAGGAGTTTGTACTCGATGCTGTCGACCAAAGCCTGCCAGGAGGCTTCGATGATATTTTCGGAAACGCCGACCGTCGTCCAGGAGCCGTGGGCGTCCTGCGACTGGATGAGGACCCGCACCTTGGCCGCGGTGCCTTCTTTGGCGTCCAGC
>JBFZAX010000057.1:0-4330 GCA_041308805.1 Candidatus Omnitrophota bacterium
GCTGGAACTCTTCGAGGCGAAGTTCGGCGGCATGGACGCGCCGGTCGTCTCGACGTCTTTGGCCACGGGCAGCGTCAAGTTCCGCATCGCGGTGGGCAACCCTTCCAAGGTCCGGGTCCAAAAGGTGCCGGTGAAGATCTATCTGCCGGTCGAGGTCAAGCCCAAGGACGTTATGGACCTGGGCGGGTTGACCCTGGAATATGACCAGGATAAATCCATTTACTACGTGTACGCCAATGACGTCGAGCTGCAGCCTTTGGAATCGCGGCTCTATGAGGTTGAGGTGGAGGATATCTGGTTCGTGTCCAAGGATGAGATGCAGGATGTGAGGCAGCGCGCGCAAGCCGCGTCCGACCGGCTGAAGGATACACAATACCGTCAGGCAGCCGAAGAGATCATGGCGAGTGTCAGCGAGCGCCTCGAGACGATCGAGAAGACGCAGAACGACGATACGGTCAGCCGCGAGCAGCACATCGGCTACTACCGTTCCAACGTGCAGATGATGGGCAAGATCAAGGAGGACATCGCCCGCCTGGAGAAGATGCTCGTCGCCGTCGGGCAGCCGCCGGAGCCGACGATGCTCAAGAACATCAAGACCGCCGGTGAGACGCCCAGCCGCCGGGTGACGTGGATCGTCATCTTCGTCATCCTCGTGTTCATCGGGCTCCTGGCCGGGATCTTCTTCTTCACCTGGAACAGCCAGGTGCGCTACGCCGAGAACATGCTGGCGCAGGCCCGCAAGGAGGCGTATCCGCAGCGCAAGTCGTTCGAAGTGGAAGAGGGGGAGAAGAAGGAGACATGAGATTGGTTTGAGTTTTATGAGTGGATCAAGGGGCTCGGAGTCGCGTCAGTGATTCCGAGCCCTTCGTCTATACAACATATCAGGGTCTCAAAGTCTCAGGTCTCAACGTGGTCTATAGTCGATGGTCGATAGTCTATGGTCTATTGTTAATGGAAAGGATCGAAGTCCGAGGTCAGATATCCGAGGTCAGATTTTTCGGACTTCCGACTTCTGACCTCCGACTTCGGTTCTGGCCATAGACAATCGACCATTGACCATCGACTATAGACTCTTCACATTAAGATTTTTCACAACTCCCATATTCATATCGAACGCCTTGTGGTATAATAGGTTAACTTATGATCGAGGTCCGCATCCTGAGTCCTCAGGGCGTATTCTTCAACGGCAAGGCCCAGAGCGCCATTTTCCCGGGAGAGAGGGGCGTCTTTGAGGTCCTGCCTTTTCATAAGCCTTTTCTGACGCGCTTGATCGGCGGTACTGTCGCGATCGATCAATTCCGCATGATCATCGAGCGCGGGGTCGTGCAGGTGACCTCCAATAAGGTGACGGCGATCGTGGAAGCCTAAGGAGTAGATGGACAGGAACGTCGCGCTGGTCTTGATCTTCAGTCTTTGTATCATGGGGCCGATCGCCGTCATCGTCGTGGCGAGTTTCGCGAGCATCTCGGCGCTCGGCCGCAATCCTTCCGCCACCCCCAAGATATTTACGGCCATGGTGGTCGCCCTGATCTTCGCCGTGGCCATTTCCGTGATCGCGATGTTGATCGTCTTCCAGCTTTTTGCCAAGCCGGGCTCATGATGACCCGGCCCTTATTTTTTAGGCCAGGAGGTTTCCTGAAATGGTCTTGATCCAGATCATCATTCTGATGGTCATCGTCTTCGGAGGGCTCCTCTTCGCGTTGCGGCAGATCCTCACGAAGAACATCTCCAGCGCCACCAGTCACCTTGATGATCTCAACGCCGAGTTCATCCGGAGGGAAGAGGAGATCCGCCAGCGTGAGGCCCAGATCCAGAAGCAGCATGACGAGACGGTCCTGAAGGCGAAAGACGAGGCGGATCGGGTGCGCATGGACGCCGAGCGGCAAACTCAGCAGGAGCGCGACCGGATCCTGCAAGAGGCTCGCCGCGCCAGCGAAGAGATCGTTGAGAAGGCGCAGAAGACCCGGGAGATGATGGTCAATGAGCTTCGCCACGAGATGGAAGTCAAGGTCCTGGGCCGCATGAGGGATCTGATGAAGGCTGTCTTTCCGCAGGGGCTGATGGAGCTCGTTCATCGGCGCTGGCTGGCGGACCTGATCGCCGGCGGCCTGGTCTCGTTGAGCTCGGTGCGGATCCCCGAGGATATCTCTCTGGTGCGGCTGGTGAGCGCCTTCGCGCTGACGGCCGAAGAGAAGGCCTTGCTCGCGAAGAAGCTCCGGGAGAGCCTGGGGCGCGAATTCTCCTTTCAGGAAGAGGTGGACCCCTCGTTGATCGCGGGGCTCGTCATCGTGATCGGCAGCGCGGTGCTCGACGGGTCTGCCGCCAACAAGATGGAACAGGTCCTTTCGACTTATGAGTGATGCCAGGCCTTCAGCTTCCGGCGCGGCCGTCCAATTCGACTTAAGGGAAGTCGGCATCATCAAATCCGTGCGGGAGTTCGTCGTTATCGCTTCAGGGATGCCCTCGTGCGTCAACGGCCAGCTCGTGGAGTTCCAGGGCGGGGTTAAGGGGATGGTCATGGGGTTCAAGGCCGATGACGTTCAGATCCTCGTCCTGGGGTCCCAGAGCAAGATCCACGTGGGCGATGAGGTCTACAATAAGGGCGCCTCGCTTTCGGTCCCCGTCGGCGAAAAATTCCTCGGCCGGATGGTCAACAGCCTCGGGGAGCCCATGGACGGCCTAGGGCCCGTGGAAGCCGCGGCGTCCCTGCCGCTCTTCCGCGACGCGCCCGGCGTCATGGACCGCGTTCCCGTCGACCAGACGCTGGAGACGGGCACCAAGATCCTGGACGCGACGATCCCTATCGCCAAAGGCCAGAGGCAGCTGTTGATCGGCGACCGCATCACCGGCAAAACCTCCGTCGCCCTCGATTGCATCCTGAACCAAAAAGGCAAGAACGTGGTGTGCGTCTATTGCTGCATCGGCAAGACGTACTCCAACCTCATCAAGGTGATCAATCTGCTCAAAGAGCGCGGGGCCCTGGAATACACGATCATCGTCAGCGGCATCGCCTCCGTCCCCGTCGGCGAGCAGTACCTGGCGCCTTACGCCGCGTGCGCGCTCGGCGAATATTTCATGCACAGCGGCCGGGACGTCTTCGTCACCTTTGACGACCTGACCAAGCACGCCTGGGTCTACCGCCAGGTCTGCCTGCTCCTGGAGCGGGCGCCGGGCCGCGAGGCGTATCCCGGAGACATCTTTTATGTGCATTCCCAGCTCGTGGAGCGCGCCGGGTATCTGAATCCCAAGATGGGCGGCGGGTCCATGACATTTTTCCCGATCGTCGAGATCCTTCAGGGCGATGTGACCGGCTATATCTCCACGAACCTCATCTCCATGACGGACGGCCAGATCTATCTGAACACCAGCCTGTTCAACAAAGGGATCCGGCCCGCCATCGACCTGGGGCTCTCTGTGTCGCGTATCGGCAACAAGGCGCAGTGGCCGGGAATGAAGACCATTTCCAGCAAGCTGAGGCTCGAATACCTGCAGTACCAGGAACTGGTGCAGATGACGCAGCTGCGGGCCGCCGGCCTTTCCAAGGAGGCGGAGGCCAAGCTGAAGCGGGGGGCGGCGATCACCCAGCTCTTCATCCAGGACAAGAACAAGCCCGTGCCGATGGAGGAGCTGATGGTCGAGCTCTATATCCTGAACCGCGGGATCCTCGACGACCTATCGCTGCCGGAGATCAAGAAGTTCAAAAAGGAGTTCTACGAGCTCTTCGCGAAGGAGAACCCGCACGCGGTGGAGAAGATCCGCGAGACGAAGGACCTGGCGCCGGACGCCAAGGAGTCGATCAACGCTTCCTTAAAGAGGTATTTCGGATTGGAGTAGGCCGTGTTCGCGCTGCCTCAGCTTAAAAAGGACCTGGAGTTCAACAAGAGCCTGCGTTCGCTCGTCGAGGTCCTCAAGTCCATCGCGGTCACGCACCATCATATCCTCGAGCGCAAGATCAAGAGCGACCAGAGCTTTTTCGGCGTCCTGCAGGAGTTCTTCGCGTTCCCCCAGTTGACGGCGGCGGAGCATCCGTACCTGCGCCAGAGCGACAGGCCCGTGGGGATCGTCGCCATCACCTCCGACATGGGCCTGTTGGGCGGCCTGAACATGAAGGTGATGGGGGAGGCGTTCGACGATTACGAGAAATACAAGGCGCGCCTGGTCGTCGTCGGAGAAAAAGGCCACGGGCTGGCGCGCGACCGCAAGCTCTCCTTCATCGCTTTTCCCGGCGTCAAGGATGACGAACGGTACGGCCAGGCGGTGGGCCTGAGGGATTTTTTGACCGACCAGGTCAAGATCGGCAAGCTCGGCGCGGTCGAGGTCGTTTATCCGG
>JBFZAX010000058.1:0-3034 GCA_041308805.1 Candidatus Omnitrophota bacterium
CCTGCTGGCGTTGATGCTGGGGTTCGCTTTTTTTAATCTCGGGGCGTGGGCGAACATTTTCTTGGGCGAAGCCCTGTCGGTCAGGCATCAGCATGTGGCGGCCGCGCGCTGGGTCACGGAAAACGTCCCCGAAGGGGAGGCGGTCGCGGCGAATGACATCGGCGCGATCTCGTATCTCTCTGGGCGCCGCGTGGTCGACCTCTGCGGCATCGTCTCGGTGGATATCCTGCGGATCCTGGAGATCAAAAAAGATGTCGCCGTGCGCCATCGCCTGATCCGGGATTATCTGATCTCCCGGGGGGTGCGCTATCTGATCATCTACCCGGACTGGTTCGCCATGGTTTTGGAAGGATCGCCGTTCCGCCGCGTCCAAACGATCTATTATCCTTTCAATACCATCGGCGGTTCATCCAAAATGGAGGTTTACAAGATCCCATGAGCCATCGAAGAGCGACTGTCGCCGTCATCAAATCGACCCCTGAAACCGTCCTGAAGGATATCCCGAGGCTCTGCGCGATGGCGGACATGAAGGCCGCGCTCGCTCCCGGCCGGGCCGTCATCCTCAAGGACAATCTCTCCTGGCACCTGCCTTTCCTTTCGGCGAATACGACGCCGTGGCAGCTCGAAGGGGTGATCCAGGCGTTGCGCGCCGGAGGCTGGCAGGACCTGGTCGCCGTCCATAACAACACGGTCGTGACCGACCCCTGGAAAGGACTTCGGTTGAACAAGCTTGACCGCGTCTACGGCAAATATCAAGTGGTCGAGCGGTTCAATTTCAAGGCCGAAGACATGCGCTGGATCGACTATAAGCCGAAATTCAAATTGAGGGTCTTGGATAAGATCTACGGCGAGCATCTGAGGATCCCTGATTTCTTCATGGGCAAGAACATCGTGCACCTGCCGACCGTCAAGACGCACATCTACACCACGACGACCGGGGCCATGAAGAACGCTTTCGGCGGCCTCCTCAACACGAAGCGTCATTATACCCACACCTGGATCCATGAAACGCTGGTGGACCTTTTGAAGATCCAGCAGGCGATCCACAGCGGCATTTTTTGCGTAATGGACGGCACGGTCTGCGGCTGCGGCCCGGGGCCGCGGACGATGTTTCCGGTGCCCCAAGGGTATCTTTTGGCGAGCAGCGATTCGGTCGCCATCGATGCGGTCGCGGCCAAGCTCATGGGGTTCGATCCGATGAAGATCGGCTACATCCGCATGGCGCATGAGGACGGGATCGGCGTGGGCCGGCCGGATGAGATCGAGCTTGTCGGAGAGGATATTTCAGGGGTGAATCTGAAGTTTTTTGTTTCCGATAACATGGTCAGCCGGTTCGGCAAGCTCTTCTGGTTCGGCCCTTTCAAGGCCCTGCAGCATATCCTTTTTCGGACGCCTCTCGTCTATCTGTTCGTCTACGGGTCGTTCCTTTACCACGATTATATCTGGTGGCCCCTCATCGGCCGTCCCCGGCAGGATAAGATCCGCCGCACGCCTTGGGGGAGGTTATTTGAGTCCTATTAGGGGTCTCAACGTCTCATGTCTCAAGGTCTAAGGAAAGTCAATAGTCGATAGTCTATGGTCGATGGTCAATACCTGGTAACCAGAAATTAGCCCCGCCTTTGGCGGGGCGAAATAAATAGAAATAGGTAGAAATACGTTGTGTCGTTCTTTCTTCAAGGGGGATCAGGGATATCCTCGTTGTCTCGGATACCCTGTTCTAGAGAATATTTTCAGTTTTGACAATAGACTATCGACCATCGACTATAGACCGTCTTTGAGACTTCTTCATAAAATACGTATTGACTTGAGCTCGTCGCCATGATAATTTTATACATATTTGGCGTGCGATCATGAGGACTTGCGAGACACTGATGGGCGGGTACCTGCTTAATGGAGAGCGGTACCCGTCTCTGCTTTTTAGGCCTTGCGCGGACGCTCGAGGCCGCCACCGATCAGGGGCATTCCGATGACAAAATATATCTTTATTACGGGAGGGGTGGTTTCCAGCCTGGGCAAGGGCATTGCTTCGGCCTCCATCGGCAAGATCCTGGAAGCCCGGGGATTGCGGGTGGCGCTGATGAAATGTGACCCCTATATCAACGTCGACCCCGGGACGATGAATCCTTTCCAGCACGGCGAGGTGTACGTCACGGACGACGGCGCGGAGACAGACCTCGACCTGGGCCATTATGAGCGCTTCACCCATGTCAAGCTGACCAAGGACAACAACGTCACCACCGGTAAGATCTACTTTTCTGTCATCGCGAAGGAGCGCCGGGGAGACTATCTCGGCAAGACCGTCCAGGTCGTCCCGCATATCACCGACGAGATCAAGAGCGCCATCAAGAAACCGGCGCAGAGCGGCCGCTACGATGTGGTGCTGGTGGAGATCGGCGGGACGGTGGGCGATATCGAGAGCCTGCCGTTTCTCGAGGCGATCCGCCAGCTCAAACAGGAACTGGGCACCGCGCACGCCATCAACATCCATCTGACGCTCGTTCCGTACATCCGTTGCGCCGAAGAGATCAAGACCAAGCCGACCCAGCACAGCGTCGGCAAGCTGCGCGAGATCGGCATCCAGGCCGACATCCTCCTGTGCCGGTGCGAGAAGCCGATCTCCCGCGAGGTCAAACAGAAGATCGCGCTCTTCTGCAATGTCCGCGAAGACGCGGTCGTGGAGGCGCTCGACGCCAAGCATATCTATGAAGTGCCGCTCCATTTCAAGAAGGACGGACTGGATGACCTGATCCTCAGGGCCCTGCAGTTGCGCCCGCGAAAGGCCGGCCTGAAGGAATGGGAAGAGAAGGTCGTCGCGGTCCTCAGGGCCCCCAAGCGCCATTGCCGGGTCGCGGTGGTCGGTAAATACATCACGCTCCAGGACGCTTATAAATCGATCTATGAGGCGCTCGTCCACGGAGGGATCGCCAACGGGGCGGGGGTGGAGATCGTCAAAATTGATTCCGAAGAGGTCGGGTCGGGCCGCGCGCGCCAGCTGCTGGAAGGCGTGGATGGGATTCTGGTCCCGGGAGGTTTC
>JBFZAX010000059.1:0-9513 GCA_041308805.1 Candidatus Omnitrophota bacterium
TCGGAAAGGTGCATCTCGCTGACCCCCGGATAGAATCCCTTGAGGGCCTTGCGCAGCGCGTTGTCGAGCGCGTTGACCGGGCCGTCGCCTTCGCTGGAGGTGTGCTCCTGGACCTTGCCGACGCGAAGTTTGATGGTCGCCTCGGAAGTGATCGTGCCGCGCGCCCTCTTCTCGATCATCACCCGGAAACCCTCCAGTTCAAAGAAGCTCTTGTACTTCTTCAGGGTTTTCTTCAGGAGGATCTCAAAGCTCGCGTCAGCCGCCTCGAACTGATACCCTTCGTGCTCGAGGTTCTGGAGGACCTTGACGACCTTCTTGGCCTCGGGAGAATCCTTGACGAGGCCCAATTTCAATTCCTGGGCCTTCATCAAAACCGGGGACTTGCCCGCCAATTCCGAGACCAGGATGCGGCGGGCGTTGCCCACGGATGCCGGATCGACGTGCTCATAGCTCAGCGGCGTCTTTAAGACCGCGTTGATATGGACGCCGGCCTTATGGGCAAAAGCCGACTTGCCGACAAAAGGCTGGTTGTCCGCCTGCTTCATGTTGCTGATCTCGCTGACGAAATGCGCCACCTCCGTCAGCTCGCGCAGCTTCCCGTCGCTGATGCAGTTCTTATGGAGCTTGAGCTTTAAAATGGCGATGACGGAAACGAGGTCCGCGTTGCCGCATCTTTCGCCGAAGCCGTTGAACGTCCCCTGCACCTGCACGCAGCCGGCTTCGACAGCCGCGACGGAATTGGCCACCGCGAGACCGGAATCGTTGTGGGTGTGGATCCCTAAAGGGACTTTGAGGACCTGCCTTACCGTGCGCACGGTCGCGCTGACCTCGGAGGTCAACGTGCCGCCGTTGGTGTCGCACAGACAGATCAGGCGCGCCCCGCTCTCCCGGGCCGCCTGAAGGGTCTTCAGGGCGTACGCGGGGTTGGCTTTATAGGAGTCAAAGAAATGCTCGGCGTCATAGATGACCTCGATCCCCTGCGACTTCAGGTAGGCGACGGAATCATGGATCATCTGCAGGTTCTCCTCCAGGCTGACCCGCAAGACCTCGCGCACGTGCAATTCCGAGGTCTTGCCGAAGATGGTCGCCACCTGGACCCCGGCGTCCACGATCCCGCGCAGCCCCTGGTCCTCGGAAGATTTGACTCCGGCTTTGCGCGTCGCGCCGAACGCCGCGAGCCGGGCGTTCTTCAACGGCTTCTTCTTGAACTGCGCGAAGAACGACTTGTCTTTAGGATTGGCGCCGGGATAGCCGCCCTCGATGTAATGGATGCCGAATTCATCGAGCCGGCGGGCGATTCGGACCTTATCAAAGACGGAATAGGAGATCCCCTCGGTCTGCGAACCGTCGCGCAGCGTCGTGTCATAGAGCTCGATCCTGTTCATGAGGGCCTTTCTGGCGAACGGGCGTTCATCCCAGCCCGAACTTGGCGTGGATCGACCGGACAGCCGACTCCGCCTTCTTTTTTTCGATAATGCAGGAGATGCTGATCTCCGATGTCGTGATCATCTCGATATTGACCTTCTTTTCGGCCAGCGCCTCGAACATCTTGGCCGCGACCCCCGGATGGGTCTTCATCCCGACCCCCACGACGGAAACCCGGGCAACGTCCTTATCTACGAGGATACGGCCGGCGCCGATGCGGCGGGTGAACTTGTCCATCAGGGCCTTGGTCTTGCCGACCTCGGCCAGCGGAACGGTAAAAGAGACGTCCGTGCGGCCTCCGGTGCGGCTGACGTTCTGGACGATGGTGTCGACATTGATGCCGTTCCTGGAGATCTCCTTGAAGAGCTTGGCGGCGATGCCGGGCTTGTCCGGCACGTCGCAGACCGTGATCTTCGCCTCGTTCTTGTTCAACGTCACGCCGCTGATGACAAAATCTTCCATTTTGTTCGCCTCCTTGAGGATCATCGTGCCCGGACTCTCGTTAAAACTCGAGCGGACATGGATCGGGATGTCGAATTTTTTAGCCACTTCAATCGAGCGCGCCTGCATGACCTGGGCGCCCAGGGACGCCATCTCGAGCATCTCGTCGTAAGTGATCTCTTTGATCTTCTTGGCCGCCGGGACGATCCGCGGATCGGTGGTGTAGACCCCTTCCACATCCGTAAAGATCTCACACTGGAAGGCCTTCAAAGCTTTGGCCAAGGCCACCGCCGTCAGGTCCGAACCGCCGCGGCCCAGCGTCGTGATATCCTGGTCCTGGTTGATCCCCTGGAAGCCGGCGACGATCACGACCTTTCCCTGCGTCAGCGCCGCGCCGATGCGCTCCCCCGTGATGTCGATGATCTTCGCCTTCGTGTGCGTCTCATCGGTGCGGATGCCCACCTGGGCCCCGGTGAACGAGATCGCCCCGACGCCCAGCTTTTCGATGGCCATCGCCAGCAGCGCGCAGGAGATCTGCTCGCCCGTGGACAAAAGCATGTCCATCTCCCGGGCCGGCGGCGCGTCCGTGATCTGCCCGGCCAGGTCGATGAGCTCGTCGGTCGTATCTCCGAGCGCCGAGACGACGACCACCGGGCTCAACCCTTTCTTGCGCGTGGCGACGACCCGGCGGGCCACCCGCTGGATGCGCTCCACGTCCGCCACGGAACTTCCCCCGAACTTCTGCACAATGATCTTCATGTCACCTCGGTCCTCCCAAGAGCGTCCTTATTTTCTTCCGAACCTCATCGGCCATCATCCAGGCCAGCCCGATCAGGACCGCCGTGATGCCGACCAAAAGATAGTTGCCGGCCTTGACGTAAGCGACCAGCTGGAAAAACAATGCCGCCAGCGTCGTCAACAGCATGAACGCCGCGGGGGCCAGCGTCGGCAAGAACGGCTTGCCCCGCGCCAATAACCAGCAGGAAGCCACAAAAAGGGCGATCGCGGCGACCAACTGGTTCGAGGCGCCGAAGACCGGCCAGAAAAACAGACAGGGCGTTCATTTCAAAAACAATTCCATCAACTGATGCCCTTCGAAAAAGACTTTGCTCTTCCTCGCCTCTTCTTCGGTAAAGACGCTGAAGCCGTTGCGCTCCAGCCCCTGCCCCATCATGGCCACCGCCACCGGGCCGGCGATATGTTTGCGCCGGCTGACGGGAGTCGCGTGGTCCGGCAGGACCATGAGGCGAAAATCCTGCCGCCCCTTAAAAGCGTCGAGGACCGTGCCCACGACGAACTTATCGAAGCGCTCGATGACCGCGATCTTCATGCGCAGGTCTCCGTTGTGCCCCGCCTCATCCGGCGCCTCGACGTGCACAAAGACAAAATCAACCTGCCGCAGCGCTTCGACCGCCGCCTGGGCCTTGCCCGCATAATTCGTGTCGTAATAACCGGTCGCCCCCTCGACATTGATCACCCGCAGGCCGATGATCTTGCCGATCCCCTTGATAAGATCGACGGCCGAAATCACGGCTCCGGTCAATCCAAATTTTTCCTTAAAAGAAGGCATGGCCGGCCTCTGCCCCTGCCCCCAAAGCCAGATCATGTTCGCCGGGTTCTCCTTAAGGTCGAGCCGCACCTTATTGACCTCGTGAGTTCCTAGCACCTCTCGGGAACGCTCCATCAGGTCAATAAGGACCTGCGCGCTCCGGCCTTGCGGCAGATTCTTGCGTAGGGACTGCCCGAGGATATCATGCGGCGGCGTACAGGCAAGGGCGATCATCTCCCCCGGATCGACCCCTTTCAGGACGAGCAGATGGCGATAGCTGACGCCGGGATAAAAACGCGCCTGGTCAGTGGCTAGGCGGTCGTTGAGCGCCTCGATAAGGACCGCCGCCTCACTCGTCGATATATGGCCGGCGCTGTAATCGGCCATCTTATCGTCCCCCGCGGTGACCAGGTTGCAGCGAAAGGCCACTTCATCAGGCTGGAGCTCAACGCCCATATAGGCCGCCTCGAGAGGCGCGCGGCCCGAATAATATTTCGCGGGATCGTATCCCAGGATCGAAAGGTTCGCCACGTCCGATGCGGGCGCCAGGTTCTCCGGGATCGTGCGCACCTGAGCCAAGAGACCCTCGCGGACCACGCGGTCCATGTTCGGGGTCTCGGCAACCTCCAGAGGAGTCTTGCCTCCCAGCTGCTCAACGGGCTCATCCGCCATTCCGTCAGGGACCAGGACGATATATTTCATCGGTCGCTCTCTTCGCTGAGTAATCGCACGAGCCGGCGCACGAGTTGCGCCCTTGAGGATGCCGCTGCCCGCACCTGTTCGGCATCAAGAATAAAACCTTTATAGCCCCGGCGGCCGGATACCGCGTTGGCGACCGCCAGGTCCGCCCGATACTCCCTGAGGGCGGCGCGTCCGCGGCGCAAAAGCTCCCGGGAGCTCACCGCGGACTCGAGCTTGAACATCACCAGCCGCGCGCCGGGATTCAACCGCCGCATCGAACGGATCAGCTTGGGCGCGCGCCGCAATGTCAATCTCAATGTGTCTTTGTCCGAGCGGATCTTGCCTTTGACGCCGGCAGCGATGTAATCGCTGACTGCCGCCGCGTGGAGCAAGATATCGTAACGGCGCCGGCCCAGAGACGTTTCAAGCATCTCCTTGAGCTCGGAAAAATAAAAAAAGCGCTTGACCCGCACCCCGCGCGGCAGCGCGACGTCCCCGACAGGGCCCAAAAAAAGATCGACAGACGCGCCCGCCCGGCGCACAGCCCGCGCCAGCAGGACTCCCATCAGCCCTGTCGATATGTTGCTGATGACGCGCACGTCATCGATCGCCGACCACGTCGGACCGGCGGTAATAAGGACTCTTTTATTCTTAAGAGACACGGCCATCTGCGACGGAAGGCCGTCACAGCCCCATTTCTTTAAGGATCGTCTTAAGCTCCGCCTTGAGGACCTTCGGCCGCTGGACGGTAGAGATGGCACGGTCCGGATCCTTGAGGCCGTGGCCCGTCAGCACGCACACCAGTTTACGTCGCGGCCCTTTATCCCCGAAATAACCGCTGGCGGCCAATTTCATGACCCCGGCGACCGAAGCGGCCGAGGCGGGCTCCACAAAGACCCCTTCCTTTTCCGCGAGCATCCGGTAAGCCGCCAGGATCTCTTCATCGGTCACCATATCGATAAGACCGCCGGACTCATCGCGCGCCGCCACCGCCTGCCTCCAGCTGGCCGGATTGCCGATCTTGATGGCGGTGGCGATCGTCTTGGGGTCCTTGATCACCTTATCGTGAACGATGGGCGCGGAGCCCGCGGCCTGAAAACCCAGCATCTTAGGCAGCGAGGAGCTGAGCCCCGTCTCCTTATATTCCTTATATCCTTTCCAATACGCCGTGATGTTCCCGGCGTTGCCGACGGGAATGGCGTGGAATTCCGGCGCCGCGCCCAGATCGTCGCAGACCTCGAACGCGCCCGTCTTCTGCCCTTCGATCCGGTACGGGTTCAGCGAATTAACGAGCGTCACGGGGTGGTTCGCCGAGATCTCTCTGACCAGGTTCAGCGCGTCGTCAAAATTCCCGCGGATCGCCAGGACCTTAGCCCCGTGGATCAGCGCCTGGGCGAGCTTGCCCAGGGCGATGGCGCCCTCGGGGATCAGGACGACGCAGCCCAATCCGGCCCGCGCCGCGTACGCCGCGGCCGAGGCCGACGTATTGCCGGTCGACGCGCAGATGACGACGCGGGACCCTTCTTCCTTGGCCTTGGAGATCGCCAGCGTCATCCCCCGGTCTTTAAAGGAGCCTGTCGGATGCGCGCCTTCGAATTTCAGATAGGCGTCGCAGCCGGTCCTTTCGCCCAAAAACGCGCAAGGGATCAGCGGCGTGCGGCCCTCTTTCAACGTGACGACAGGGGTCTTATCCGTGACGGGCAGGAACTTCCGATAATGGGCGATCAGGCCTTCCCAAGCCATTTTATCCGACATCCTCCATACGGATCTTGACGGTCTTGCCCCGCACGATCGCCAGGTGATCGATGTATTCCAGCGCACCGCGCAGGTCCTTCTCGCGCGCATGGTGCGTCACCATCACGACGGGGACGAATTTGGTGCGCCGGCGCTCCTTCTGGAAGACCTGGGCGATACCGATATGTTTTTTCCCCAGGATGCCGGCGATCCTCGCCAGCACGCCCGGCTTGTCGATCGCCATAAAACGCAGATAATACCGGCTGATGACCTCGTCGAGCGGGCGGACCTTCCTGATGCGCGGCTGCGCCGGCACATCGGGGACGCCGCACCCCTGCTGCGCATGCGCCAGGTCGACTAAGTCGCTGATGACGGCGGAAGCGGTCGGCATCTGGCCGGCGCCGCGGCCATAGAACAACATGTCTCCGATCAGGTCGCCGTGCAGCAGGACGGCGTTAAAAACGCCGTTGACCGCCGCCAGCATATGCTCGCGCGGCAACAAGGTCGGATGCACGCGGGCTTCCAGGTCCTCGCCGACCTTCTTGGCGATCGCCAGCGGCTTGATGACCAGGCCCATCTGCTGGGCGTAGCGCACGTCGAGATGCGAAATATCGGAAATGCCTTCCCGGAAGACCTTGTCGAGCGGGATCAATTTCGAAAAAAGAAGATAACACAGCAGGACGAGCTTGTGCGCCGCGTCGACCCCGTCGATGTCCAGCTTGGGGTTGCGTTCGGCGTATCCCTTCTTCTTCGTCAGCGCGAGCGCGTCCCCAAAGCTGAGCAATTCATCCCGCATCTGGGTCAGGACATAGTTCGAGGTGCCGTTGATGATCCCCAGCAGCGAATCGACCTTGTTGGCCACCAGCCCTTCCCGCAGCGCCTTGATGATCGGGATCCCGCCGGCGACCGACGCCTCGAAGCGGAGCTGACGGCCGTGGCGACGCGCCACAGAAAGGATCTCGCCCATCGAATCCGCCAACAGCGCCTTGTTCGCCGTCACCACGTGTTTATGGTTTCCCAGCGCCTCCAGGATAAACTCTTTCGCCGGATGATGGCCGCCGACGAGCTCGACGACGACGTCGATCTTCTCGTGGCGGAGGACCTCATGCGGGTCGGTCGTAAAAAGACCCATGGGCAGCCGCAGCCGGCGCGCCGCGCCCCGGCGCACGTCGCAGACCTGGACCAGCCGCAGGTCGGCTCCCGAGCGTTCGGCGATGAAACGGCGCCGCTTGATCAACGCGTGGGCCACGCCGGAACCCACCGTCCCCAACCCGATGATACCGACATTGATCTTTTTCACGCCTGAATCCCCCTTTATCTGAGACCCCAGATGGACTTCAACCAGGCATCAAGGCTGTAACTGCCGGGCCCGATGAACAGCAAGCCCAGAAAAACAGCGCCGTTCTCGATCGCATGCCCTGCGCCGGCCAGGCCTTCACCTTTGCTGAAATGGACCGACGAGGCGACGACCATCGTTATCAATAATAAAAAAGAGAAGGCCCGGGTAAACAGCCCCAACACGATGCACAGGCCGCCCACCGCCATCGAGAAAGAGGCCATAAAACCCCAGAAGACCGGCCAAAATTGAATATGAAAATTCCCCATCGCCTGGCCCAGCTGCTGCCATTGAGCCGGCCCGGCGGCCAACTTTGGTCCTCCGTAGAAGATGAACATCCCCCCGATGACCAAGCGGATGAACAAAACCCCAAGATCTGCGTATTTAGAGAACGAGGTCGACATGGTTCCCTCCGTTTTAAAATGATTACGGCGATTACGACCGATTACAGCGATTATTCCGGAGAGATGATCCTCCTGCATCAATCACTTTTTACTCCGGAAAATCTCCGTAATCTCTTTATAATCGCCGCGATCTTTTTCAAATAAATGGTCGGGGAGAGCGGACTCGAACCGCTGGCCCCCTGAACCCCATTCAGGTGCGCTACCAAACTGCGCCACTCCCCGTCCATTATCTTTGATCAAGCGCTCATTCCGCCTTGCGTTCGCGGCCCATCAAGCGGCTCACCGCTGTCGCCGGCGACCGGCCCTTGAAAAGCACGTGATAGATCTCATCCGTGATCGGCAGGCCAACGCCGTGTCTTTTCCCTAACAGGTAAGCCGCTTTTGCCGTCGGCACTCCTTCGACCGACATCTTCATGCGCCCTAAGACCTCTTTAAGAGACTTGCCCCGGCCGATCTCTTCCCCCAAAAAATGGTTGCGGCTGGAACGGTTAAAACACGTCGTAACCAGGTCCCCCAGGCCGCTGATCCCGCGGAATGTCCGGGACGAAGCCCCCATCACCTCTCCCAACCGCGCCATCTCGCTGAGCCCCCGCGCCACGATCGCCGCTTTGGTATTGGTCCCGAAGCCCAGCCCGTCGGATATCCCGCAGGCGATGGCGATGACATTCTTGCAACTGCCCCCCAGTTCAACGCCGATCACATCGGAATTCGTATAGACGCGGAAGGCCGGCGACATGAAAAATTGCTGGACATGTTCTCTCAGCGCGCGCCCTTTTCCGGCCACCACCGCGGTCGAAGGGATCCCGCGGACCACCTCGGAGGCGATCGTAGGCCCCGAAAGGACAGCGAGAGAACGGCAGTGCCACACCTGGGCGATGACCTGCGACATCCGCAGGAGCGTCCCGGGCTCGATCCCCTTGACGGCGCTGACGACGGGCACGGACCGCCGGTAAAAAGGCGCCCCTTTCGTCAGGACCCCGCGCAGATACTGGGACGGCACCGCCAAAACGACCAGCTGCGTCGCCAGCGCTTCCCCAAGGTCTGCCGTGATCCGAATCGCTCGGGGGATCTTGACACCTTTTAAATAATAAGGATTGGCCCGCTCCTTATCCAAAAGACGGGCGTAATCCACGAAAGCGCTCCACAAAGTTACTTCGAGCCCTTTACGGGACAAAAGGATGGCCAGGGTCGTCCCCCAGCCACCGTCACCTAAAACTGAAATATGCTGAAAAGCGGTCACCGCGCCTTTATAGAAGTATTACTTGTTTAGTCAGAACAGGTTAGAGCTTTATGGTCCACTACAACAGCGCATTATTTTACATCGCAAGCTCTCCGCTGTCAATAAGTTCATAGCGAGGAGTATGCACGGATGGCGGGAGAGAAATGAACAATGAATAATTAGTCTATAGTCGATAGTCTATGGTCGATGGTCAATACCTGGTGAGTAGAAATTAGCCCCGCCTGTGGCGGGGCGAAATAAGTGGAAATAAATAGAAATACGTTGTGTCGTTCTTTCTTCAAGGGGGATCGAGGATATCTTAGGACATCGAGTCTCGGGGGATAGCCAGGATATCAAGGTCATCCGGGGACAAAAGCCCCGGTCTCCTATCCTTGATATCCAAGATAACCTCGGTATCCCCAACAGACTCGATACCCTCGATTTCCCGAATACCCTGACCTGGGGAATATCTTCAGTTTTGACAATAGACTATCGACCATCGACTATAGACCGTCTTAAGACGTTGAGACCTTGAGACGTTGAGACTCTTCATTTCAGACTACTGCCTCATGTCTCACGCCGATCGACCAGTTCCCTGATCTCGCCCAGATGCAGGCGGGCCTCCTCTTTTCCGCGCTCGACCAATTCGCGCACCTTGTCAAAAGCGAACCACGAAACGGCGGTCATATCGGGATGCAGGACGACCTCGGAGACCCCGCGCAGG
>JBFZAX010000060.1:0-4027 GCA_041308805.1 Candidatus Omnitrophota bacterium
ACCATTGAAGCGGCGGTGCCTCGATGCCACGTGGAGCTGACGAATCTCATTATTCCGACCCTCAACGATAGCGAGGAGGATTTGCGGGACCTGGTCGATTGGGTCTCTGATAAGGCGGGAACGGATGTTCCGCTGCACTTCTCCCGTTATTTTCCCTGTTATAAGATGACGCTGCCTCCTACCCCCAAGGAAACCCTACAGAAGGCTCAGGCCATCGCGAAGAAGAGATTGAAATACGTCTACGTGGGGAACGTCTGGTAGGAAGGGGCCCTGTCCGGCCCAGGGCTCGCCGCGCAGCGGCAAGTCTCAGGAGGTCGACGCCTTGGGTTTTTCGATGTAGCTGACCAGCCCCGCTTCTTTCTTGAGGTTTTCCGCGAACGCCTGGAATGCCGCGGTGCGCTTTTCGTCCAAGAGAGCCTGCGCGAACCCGTCTTTTTCTTTTTTGAATTTTTCTTCGTCGAACGGCGCCCGTTCCATGGATTTGATCACGAAAAATCCCTGCTTCAAGGCAACGGGCTGCTGCGCGACCGCGTCCTTCGCGAGGTCGAATGCCGCTTCCTTAAGGGGCTGGGCCATTCCTAGCTCGGGGATGTACGATTCGCGGGAGAAGAGAGGGGATTCTTTGACATCAAGTCCGGCTTCGGCCGTTGCCTTCTCGAATTCTTCGGGTTTGTCTTTGACCTTTTCCAGGAAACCTTCAGCGGCTTTTTGGGCGATCTCCCGGCCTTTCTCCTCCAGGACAGAGACGCGGACCTTGTCTTTGATGTCTTTCAGCTCCGGAATGACGGATTCCTGCCTTTCCTTGACCTCGAAAATATAAAGGCCGTTTTTGATCTCTACGATCCTGCTGACTTCATTGACGGGAAGGTTGAAGAGAAGATTGGAGAGCTGCGGCATCCAGCCCAGGGAAGGGATGGGGTCTTCCAGGCTGATCAGGCCGGTTTTCTGGAGCTCCAGCTCTGCGTCCGCCGCGGCCTTTTCCAGGCCGTCGCGCGCCGCGGCTTCCAGGACCCCTTTGATCTTTTCCGCGATCTTTTTCTTGTCCTCATCCGAAGCGTCTTCCTTGACCTCGATGGTCAAATAAGAGGCGTTGCGCTGTTCGGGGATCCGGAACTTTTCTTTATCGCGCGCGTAGGCGGATTCGACTTCTTCGTCGGTGGCGGTCACTTCGCTATTGTACTGGCTGTTCAGGAAAGCGACGTATTTGACGCGGGTCTGGTCGTTCTGCTGGGCGTATTTTTCAGCCAGCTCTGGCTCGGTCAGCGAGACGTTCCCGGTGACCTGGTTGAACAGGATATTGATGGCGATGTTATCCCGCAGCTGCTCTTCGAAGACCCGCGGCGGCTCCATGATCGAATACTGCAGGAAGATCTTGTAGGATCGGGGGTCGAAGCGGCCGTCGCGAGCGAAAGCCCCTTGGCTGGTGATGGCGCTGACGATATACTGGTCCGGGACGCGGATCTTGCGCTTCTTGGCTTCACGCAGGAGGATGATCCGTTCCCAGGCGGCATCAATGGGATCGAACAGGGCGGCGGCGATCTCGTTAGCCTTTTCGCCGTATTCGAGCTTGAGCTGGACCATCCAGGCCCGGTTGGCTTCATAGAACTCTTCCCGCGTGATCTTTTCGCCGAAGATGACCCCGGCGAGGCTCTCTTTGTCTTCCCGGCCCCGGATCGCGCTGGCCGAGCCCCAGATGACAAAAGCGGGGATGATGATGATCGCCAGCCCGTAATAGATGCGCTTGGTGATCTTTTTCTTGCGCAAGAGTTTCAGCATGGAGGTATCTCCTTGAGTAGTCTATGGTCGAAAGTCTATGGTCTATAGTCGATGGTCTATTGTCGCGACCGTTAACCCCTTGGCCCGTTATCCGGTTATTCCACCAACGGACTAACAGGCTAACGTAGGCGAACAGGCTAACCGGCTAACGTGGATTGACAATCGACTATTGACCATTGACTAGAGACTCGCTCTTATCGAGGCGAAGCCTCGATTTCGAGACTAATTCGTCAATTATACACTGGCACTTTTTGCTTTACAAAGGGAATTTTCAAATGTATAATGACGCCGCTGTTGAACTTGGACAAAGGTGATTTTATGGAAAAGAGCGTTTCCCGGAAGCTGAAGCTGGGCATCCCTAAGGGGAGCCTGACCGACGCGACCCTTAAGATGTTCGGCAAGGCGGGGTTCAATATCGTTTTGAGCTCCCGCTCTTATATCCCGGCGATCGATGACGCGGAGATCGAGCCTATCATGCTCCGGGCCCAGGAGATGTCCCGGTATGTCGCCGATAAGGTCCTGGACTGCGGCATCACCGGCAATGATTGGATCCTGGAGAACAAGTCCGATGTGGTCAAAGTGGCGGACCTGGCCTATGCGAAGCAGAGCATGAATCCGGTCCGCTGGGTCCTGGCTGTTCCGGAGCAATCCCCGATCAAGACGATCAAGGACCTCCAGGGCAAGAGGATCGCTACGGAACTGGTCCAGGCAACGAAAGATTTCCTGAAGAAGAACCGCGTCACGGCGGATGTCGAGTTCAGCTGGGGCGCCACGGAGGTCAAGGTGGCGGCCCGCCTGGTCGATGCGATCGTCGAGCTGACGGAGACGGGGTCGAGCCTGCGCGCCCATAACCTTAAAGAGCTGGCCACGGTCTGCACGTCGACGACGCAGTTCATCGCCAATAAGACCGCCTGCCAGGATCCGTGGAAAAAGAAGAAGATGGAGCAGATCGTCCTGTTGCTCAAAGGGGCGATCGACGCCGAGGGGAAAGTCGGCCTGAAGATGAACATCCCGTCGGCCAAGCTGCCGGCGTTGCTTAAGATCCTGCCGGCCCTGCGCGAGCCGACCGTTTCTGCGCTGTCGGACAAGAAATGGGTAGCCGTTGAGACCGTGATCGACGAGAAACTCGTGCGCCGGATCATTCCCGGGCTCAAAGAAGCGGGAGCCGAGGGGATCATTGAATTTCCTTTGAACAAACTCATCCAATAAAAGGCGGGAGGGGTTTCATGCCTTGTGGCCGCAAGAGAAAAAGAAGAAAGATCAAGACGCATAAGAGAAAAAAGATGCGTCGCAAGCTCAGACACCTCAAGAAGAGAGATTGGGGTTGAGCGGTTCGACGCGCTCGCCCTTCGGGCTCGCTTGCTCACCGCAAGGGCTTTGAAGGGCGGCCTGTCACGGAGAACCTGTCCTGAGCAAGGCCTTGAATTTTTTGTTTCATCAGGCCGCGTCGAAGGGCGGTTCGACGCGCTCGCCCTTCGGCTCGCTTGCTCACCGCAAGGGCTTAGAAGGGCGGCCTGTCACGGAGAACCTGTCCTGAGCAAGGCCGTCGATCTTTTGGGTCGACAGGCCGCGTCGAAGGGCGGTTCGCCTCCGTCAAGGAGGCGAAAGGGAACGCCTCATTGATGCGCGCAAAAAGCCTGTCGCGGATCCTTTGGGCGGGCGGCGCGTGTTTCTTTTTGGGCGCTTGCGCGGCCGGCGGTCAGCAGGTCCGCCAGACATCCCACGCCTACGGCGCCTACATGATGGGACTGTTGAGCGATCGGCTCGGCAGCCCTGATGAAGCGGTCAGCCACTATCAGCGGTCCCGGGACTTGGACCAGGATGTCCCGGCCCTTTACCTGCAGTTAGGCCTGGATTACCTAAGGCTACAGGATTTTCCCCGGGCAGCCTCGTCGTTCGAGCAGGCCCTGCGGTTGGATCCCGAAGACGTTGACGCGCGCTATGTGCTCGCTCTGGTGTATGTCCAGCTCAACGATTACAAAAAGGCCGCGCAGGAGTACGAGAAGCTGCTGGGGCGAGAGGCCGCGGAGCTGGCGGAGAAGACACAGCTGAGACGGATATTGTCTCAGCTTTATTTTTTGCAGGGCGACTGGGATGCCGCCGGGAAACAGAGCGAGGCGATCCTTCGGCTCAGTCCGCTCGATGAGCCCGCCCTCTACTTCCAGGCGGTCCTCGCCCATGAAAGAGGGGATATCGAGAAAGCGGTCGAGGGCTTCCGGGAGATCCTTAAGCATTACCCCGGAGATACTCA
>JBFZAX010000061.1:0-4271 GCA_041308805.1 Candidatus Omnitrophota bacterium
ACTGCCTCTCTCCTTCGGCGGCCCTTATCTCGGCTTCATGGCGACCCGACGGGAGCTCGCCCGCAAGATGCCCGGCCGCATCGCCGGCCGGACGACCGACGGCCAGGGCCGCCGCGGTTTCGTCCTGACCCTGCAGGCACGCGAGCAGCACATCCGCCGGGAAAAAGCGACGTCGAACATCTGTTCCAATGAAGCCCTCTGCGCCCTGCGGGCCCTTCTTTACCTGACAGCGGTCGGCCGCGAAGGATTGCAAGAAGTCGCGCGCCTCAACTATGAAAAAGCCGAGTTCGCCAAAGGGCTCCTGGGGAAGATCCGCGGGGTCACGGTCAAGCAGAGCTCGCCGACCTTCAACGAATTCACGGTCGTGCTGCCCAGGGACCCGACGGAGATCATCGGCCGGATGATCGAAAAAGGGTTCGCCGCGGGATTCGCGCTGGGGCGTTATTACAAAGACATGAAGAATTACATGCTCGTGGCTGTCACGGAAAAACGCACGAAAGAAGAGATCGTCAAATACGCCCAGAGCCTGGAGTCGGTCTTATGGAGCTGATCTTCGAGAAGAGCCGCAGCGGCCGCCGGTGCACGCGCTTTCCAAAAAGCGACGTGCCGGCGATACCCTTGCCTGACTCCCGCTACCTGCGGCAAGTCCCCTGCCTCCTGCCCGAGGTCTCTGAGCTGGACCTCGTGCGCCACTTCACGAACCTGTCGCGGATGAACTTCAGCGTCGACGCGAACTTCTATCCCTTAGGGTCCTGCACCATGAAATATAACCCGAAATTCATGGAAGACATCGCCAGACTCGAAGGGTTCACACAACTCCACCCCCTTCTGCCCCAGCTGCGCGGCGGCGGCCTTTTGACCCAGGGAGCCCTCGAGGTCCTTTACGAGATGGAACATCTCCTCAACGAGATCACCGGCATGGACCACTTCACCATGCAGCCGGCGGCCGGCGCCCACGGAGAGCTGACCGGCGTCATGCTCATCGCCGCCTACCATCGCGCCAAAAACGACAAAAGAAAATTCATCCTCGTGCCCGACTCCGCGCACGGCACCAACCCCGCCAGCGCGGCGATCGCCGGCTACGACATCGTCAACATCCCTTCGAACGCGAACGGCACGATGGACTTAGACGAGCTGCGGAAAAAGCTCACCGGCGACGTCGCGGCCGTAATGATGACCTGCCCCAATACCCTGGGGCTCTTCGAGACCGACATCGACGCGATCACGCGCCTCGCCCACGAAAAAGGCGCCCTGATGTATTACGACGGTGCCAATCTCAACGCCATCCTCGGCAGATGCCGGCCGGGCGACCTGGGCTTCGACGTCATCCACCTGAACCTCCATAAGACCTTCGCTACACCCCACGGCGGCGGCGGGCCCGGGGCGGGTCCGGTCGGGGTCAAAAAAGAGCTCGCCGAATTCCTGCCGATCTCCCGCGTCGTCAGGCGCGACGACGGCAGCTTTCATCTCGATTACCGGCCGCCCCATTCGATCGGCTATATCGCGCCGTTCTACGGGAACTTCCTGGTCATCCTGAAAGCCTATGCCTATATCCTGCTCTTGGGCGCGGAGGGATTGGTGCGCGCCGGCGAGCAGGCGGTGCTCAATGCGAATTACGTGCTGGCGAAGCTCAAGGATGTCTTTCCGCCGGCTTCGTCCAAGCGATGCATGCACGAATGCGTTTTAAGCGCGGCTCCCCAGGCCAAGCAGGGCGCGCGGGCCCTGGACATCGCCAAATACCTGATCGACGCGGGCATCCACCCGCCGACGGTCTACTTTCCGCTCATCGTCCCCGAAGCCCTGATGATCGAGCCCACGGAAACAGAATCCAAAGAAACGCTGGACCGTTTTATCGGCCTCATGAAAGAAGCCGCGCGACTGGCGGCGCAAGACCCCCAAGCCCTGAAAGACGCGCCCCGGACCACCCCCGTCGGACGCCTCGACGAGACAAAAGCCGCCAGGGACATGGACTGCGCGTCCCTTTGATCCCACCCTTCTAAAATGGAAACATTGAGACGACCCCCCTGGCTCGCAAAAAAGATCGCCTTTGACGACCATCGCGCCACGAGCCGCCTGCTGGCGGACATCGGCCTGAACACCGTCTGCCAAGAAGCCAAGTGTCCGAACATCTCCGAGTGCTACCGTCAGCGCCACGCGACATTCCTTCTGCTGGGAAGATCCTGCACGCGGGGTTGCCGTTTCTGTCATGTAGGCCGGTCGGCGCCGCAGCCCCCGGATCCCGCCGAGCCCCGGAAGGTCGCAGAAGCTGCGCGCCGGTTGGACCTCGCCCATGTCGTCATCACCAGCGTCACGCGCGATGACCTGCCTGACGGCGGCGCCTCTCATTTCGCCGCTGCTGTCGCAGCGGTGCGCCGCCAGCTGCCGGCCGCTGCCATCGAACTCCTTATCCCCGACTTCCAAAATGCCCCCTCTTCCTTAGAAGCGGTCGCGCGCAGCGGACCGGATATCATCGGCCACAACATCGAGACCGTGCCGCGCCTTTACGGTCTGCGCGCCGGCGCGGATTACCGCCGCTCTCTCGCTGTCCTAAACGGACTTAAAAAACTCGCGCCCCAAATCCTGACGAAATCGGCGCTCCTGCTGGGGCTCGGAGAAACAAACGAAGAGATACGGGAGGTCTTGCGGGAATTGCGAGATGCGAAGTGCGATCTTCTGGCGTTGGGGCAATATCTGCGGCCGAGCCTGGAGAATACGGCGGTTGCGCGCTATGTCCCTCCGGAAGAATTCGAAGAACTAAAGTCTGCAGCTCTGCAGATGGGATTCAAGCACGTCGAATCGGGGCCGTATGTGAGGAGTTCGTATCGGGCACACGAGTACTTGAAATAGGAAAGACTCGGTCAGTCGATAGTCTATAGTCGATGGTCTATGGTCAAAACCAAAAGAATCGAAGACCGAGGTCCGATGAGACGGCAGGTTAAGGAAGTTGCGTTAAACGGAAAGAGAAGATTATCTGAAAAGATCTTCTGTCTTTGTTTTTCACAGCAACCTTCTTAACTTCCTTAACTTTCTTAACCTTCATAACCTAAAACCAAGCTTTTTCGCTTATTCGAACTTCCGACTTCTGACTTCCGACCTCGGTTTGTCTTTGGTCTTTGAGGATAGACAATCGACTATTGACCATTGACCATCGACTACCGACTAATTATTAATTGTTCATCCCTCAAGGCATCCTGCCAAGCACCCTCTGCGCCTTAAAGTCCGGATCGATCTCCCTGAGACGGCGAAGACATTCCTCGGCCTCCTGCTGCTTGCCTAACTGATTGTACAGGTTCGCCAGGTTATAATAAGCGCCGACGAGGTTCGGGTTGACGGCGATCGCCTGTTGCAACGCCGCGGCGGCCTCCTCCAGCCGCCCCGCCTCATGGCAGGCCGCGCCCAGGTTGTTCCACAGCATGGCGTCCTTCGGGCTCAGCTCAGCGGCCTTGCGGAAATACGCGATCGCTTCTTCTTTGCGCCCCACCTCAGCCATGATGACGGCCAGGTTGCTGTACGCGTTCGGGCGCGAAGGCGCCACTTCGATCGCCTTCTCGAACATCCTGACCGCCTCCTCGCGCCGGCCGGCCTTTTCGTAGATCCTGCCCAAATTATTGTAGGCGGCGCTGCTGTCCGGCGCAAAGCGCAGGGTCCAGTTGTAAAAAGTCACGGCGTCGCTCCAGGTCATGTTCTGGCGCACGGTCAAAAACGAATAAAAGACAAAGAGGCCGGCCCCGACACAAAATCCCAAGGTCCGCAGCTGCGGCCGCCGGACCAAGGCCCGCAAGCCCGCTGACACAAGAAGGAAAAAACCCACCGACGACAGATAAAGCCAATGCTCAGCCATATAGGCGTTGAGCGGATAGAGGTTGGAAAAAGGCAAGAGAGCCGCGTAGAACCAAAGGACCGCGAAGGAGAACAGCGGCGCCGAACGACGACGCAGGAACGCCCAGGCCAAAGAAGCCGAAAAGAAAAGCGCCCCGGCGAAGGCTTGGGGGCTTGCGAAGGAAAAGATCTTCGTACCGTATTCCATGTGGAGGTTAAACGGCAGAACGAGAAGCCTGACGTAGGTCATGAGGGCGTGGAAAAAGCCCGGCAGGCGCTGCCCGAAGACCGTCGCGATCGGCGCTTCGACCAGTAAGGACCGGAACAAGGTCAGCCGCAAAACGATGTATCCCGCGGCCAGGACGCAGACGGACGCAAAAAGAGACCCGCGGACTTTCTTCCCAAAGACGAAATGGTACACCGCCAGGAGCAGTGGAAAGACCAGCGCGCTC
>JBFZAX010000062.1:0-5183 GCA_041308805.1 Candidatus Omnitrophota bacterium
AGAATCGATTCCGGCGTTCCGGATGATATCCGGTCAAGGGAGATGTCTGTTATGGCATTTGTGATCGGCGGCGTCGTTATTCTGGCATTCCTGATCGGCGCCCTTCTTTCTTTAGGGGAGCCCTTGGGATGGGGGGCGGCGGCGATCTTGACGCTGGCGCCCGTCATTTTGATGCGTCCTTATCTGTTCTTTCCTGTTTTTCTCGTCGCGCGGCCGGTCCTGGATATCTTCGCGGGCCAGCGGCTGATGGGCAGTTTTAATTTTGCCGCCATTATGACCCTCGCCTGGCTCGTTGTCGGGATGGGCCTGCTGGCGCGCCGGGATTTCTTGCGGGCATTGCGCCGGAACAAGACCCTGCTGGCCCTGAACCTGATCTTCTGCGGCTATCTGTTCTTTTGTCTTTCGTCCTTCCTGCACACCCGCGAGACCATGGCCTCTTTCAGCGACCTGACGAGGCTTTTGTCGCTGGGCGTCTCCTTCAATTACGCGGCTTTCTATTTTTCCAAGCCGCAGCAGGTCAAGAAGATGGCTTCTTTGATCGTTTTTTCAGCGATCATCCCGCTGGGAGTGGGTTTTTTCCAGATAGCGACAGGGTCCGGCGAGATGGAATTGGGGTTCAGGCGGATCTTCGGGACGTTCCTGCACCCTAATGTTTTTGCCGAGTATCTGGTCCTTCTTTTTTTCGCCGTGTTGTATCTTCTGGGCGCCGGGCGCCTGCGCGCGCCGGCGCGGCTGGCTTTGATGGTAGTCCTGGGCCTGGCCGTTGCGGCGCTCGTCTTCACCTTTACCAGGGGGGCGTGGCTGGCCCTGTTTTTTTCGTTCGCCGTTTTCGTCTTCTTCAAGACGAGCCTGCGGAAGTTTTTCTTTTTCATCGTCATCGCGATCATCATCCTGGGGTGTTTATTCCCCTTTGTGCAGAAGCGCTTTGCCGACGTGTCCGGCCCCGGGGAAGAAGAGATGAGTTCGTGGGAATGGAGGCTCCAGCAATGGCGCCGCACCGTCTCGCGCGTCGGGGAATATCCGTGGATAGGCCACGGGCTGGGGATGTATGAGCGGGATTTCCGCATCATGGCCCACAACGATTACCTGAGGATCGCGTATGAGACGGGGCTGATGGGACTTTTGTGGTATGCGGTCTTCTTCGTGTCTCTGTCGGTCTCTGCGCTGACGAGGGCGCTGAGGGCGCAAGACCCGTCCGCGGTCCTGGCGCAGAAGACGGCCGGCTGCCTGGTGCTGGCTTATCTGGCGATGAGCGCGGCCGACAACCTCGCGCGCAGCACCGTCATCGGCATCGCCTTCCTTTCGATGATCGGATCGCTCTTCAGTTTTTCGGCCGAAGAGGCGGGGGTTGCGCCGGCGGCCGGAAAGGACAAAACGCCATGAAGGTCCTTCAGGTGAATAAGTATTATTACCGCCGGGGAGGGACCGAGCAGATCTTTCTGGATTCCGTCGACCTGCTGCGGCGCCACGGGCATGAGGTGAGCGTCTTCTCCATGAAGCATCCGAATAATCCTCCGGACGCCGACGGGGAAGATTTCATCTCTTACATCGATTATTATTCGGGGGGTTGGAAGGCGAAGGCGGCCCAGGCGGCCGGCGTCATCTATTCGCGCGAGGCCGAGCAGAAGATGCGGCGGCTGCTTTCCCGGGGGAAGCCCGATGTGGCGCATCTGCATAACATCTATCATCAGATCTCGCCGTCCATCATCCCTGTCCTGAAAAAGGCAGGGGTGCCGATCGTGATGACCTTGCACGATTTTAAGACGGTGTGCCCGGCCTATAACCTGATGCGTAACGGCCGGCCCTGCGAAGACTGTTCAGGCCGCCGCTTCTATCGGTGTTTTTTGACCGGCTGCCTGCACGGTTCGCGGTTACGGAGCCTGGCGGCCACGCTGGAGATGTATGTCCATCATTTCCTTTGGCCTGTTTATCGCCAGGTCGACCTCTTCCTGGCGCCGAGCCTCTTCTTGAAGGACAAGATCGAGCGCATGGGTTTTAAGGGCAAGGTCGTCCATCTCCCGAATTTTGTCAGCCTTCAGGAATATCAGCCCGCCTTCGACGCGCCGGAGCGAACGGCCATATTTTTCGGGAGGCTGGACTTTGGAAAGGGCATCCAGACGTTGATCGAAGCGGCTGACGGCCTGGAGGGGATCGATGTTAAGATCATCGGCGAAGGGCCTGCGCGCCCCGCTCTGGAAGAGATGGTCCGCCGGCGGGGCCTGCGGCATGTGTGTTTTCCGGGTTATCTCTCTTCGGGGCCCCTGGGCGAGGAGATCCGCAAGGCCCTGATGACCGTCCTGCCCTCGGTTTATTACGAGAATCAGCCCCGGGCGATCCTTGAGAGTTTTGCGTTGGGAAAACCAGTCATCGCCGCGCGCAGCGGCGGGATCCCGGAATTGGTCGAAGACGGGCAGACCGGGTTGTTGTTCGCTCCCGGTGACGCCAAGACGCTGCGTTCGCAGATCGCCGGTTTGGCGCAGGATGATCCCCAAAGGCGCCGGTTAGGCGAGAACGGCCGGGCCCTGGTCGAGCGACGGTATTCCCTCGAAGCCCATTATGAAGGGCTGATGGAGACCTATGAGAGGCTTTTAGCGGCGCGGGGGAGGGGATGAGGCTTTTGGTCGGCCCAAAGGGACTTTTCGTATCGACGCTCCTGGCGTGCGGGGTCTTCGCAGGTCTCGCCTTGGCTGAAGTCACGGTGATCGTGGATGCGGATAAAGAGATCGGCCCCGTGAACAAAGGAGTCTTTGGCAATAATCTGATCGCCTATGATCCTTTGACCTACGAAGACTGGACGGATGTCCCTTATTACGGATACATGGACCATGGCGCGGGGATATGGGATCCGTCCCGTCGCTCGCCGGTCCCGGAAGTGATAGGCTTGTCGCGCGAAGCCGGGATCTCTTCATTGCGCTTCCCCGGCGGCTGCGGCGTCCATCATTACGATTGGAAAAAAGCCGTCGGGAAAGAAAGAGAGCATTTTCTTTTCGGCGTCGATGAATTTCTGGCCGTCTGCGAGGCAACCGGCGTCGAACCGGTCATGACCGTGAGTTATTTCACGGGAGACGAACAGGACGCCGCAGACCTGGTCGCGTATTTGAATCTTAAGCCCACAGCGGCGATCTCGGCGCGGTCGAGCGCCTGGGCGCAGGCGCGGATCGATAACGGGCATGCCGCGCCCTATGGCGTGCGGTATTTTGAGATCGGCAATGAGGTTTGGCACGGGGACCACCGGCAGGTCCGGGAGGTCGGGCCGGAGGCTTACGCGGAGCGCTACCTGAAATATTACGAGGCCATGAAGCGCTTCGATCCCGATATCCTTATCGGAGCTGTGCTGCTGGACCGGGAATGGAACGAGAAGGTGCTGGACCGGATAGGCGATAAGGTCGACTTCGGCATTCTGCATATCTATCCGGCTCCGCCGGGGAGCCCGCGCAGGATCGAGACGATGGAGCCGCGGGAGATCTTTCGCATAACGCTCATGGAGAGCGTCCCGGTTCAGGAGAGATCGATCGGGGAGGCCCTTGAGATATTGGAAGAGAAGGCTGGTCGGCCTGTCCCGCTGGCGATCACGGAATTCAATGCCGCGTTCCTGCAGGACAAACCCGTGCCCTATCGCCATGCGCTGGGGACGGCCCTGGTGAATGCGGAGCTCATTCGTATTTTCCTAAAACCGGAGAACCGCGTTCTGATGGCGCATTATTGGCAGTTCTGCAACAGTTACTGGGGGATGGTGCGTTCGAGGTGCGATTATATGGATCCCGAAGCGGATGTTTCTTATGCCAAGCGCCCGAATTATTATGTTTACGAATTTTATCAGAAGTATTTTGGCGATATCCTTGTGGGCGCCGAGGTCCTCGCCGACGCTTCCGGCGTAGACGGGTCCTTGTCTCAGAACGCAGAAGACATGTCCGCGGAGCTGCCGGGGAACGGTCCGCTTATTTCCGTGACGGCCAGCCGGCAGGATCGCCGTCGGGTCTGTATCATGGTCGTCAATAAGGATATGGAGCGGACGTGTCCGGTCCGTTTTGAGATAAAGAATTTCGCCGGAGCCGACAAAGCGGTGCTTCGGACGTTGCGCGGTCCCCGGGTGGATGCCACCAATGAGGACGACCCCGGCGAGGTGACGGTCGAGACGAAGACCCTGGCTGTCCGCGGAGGGCGGTTCGATGAAGAGCTCGCGCCTCATTCGTTCACCGTTGTTGAAGTGGTGACCTCGCGCGCTGAAAAAGCAGACCTTCGAAAAAAAGACCGTAAGAAGAACAGAGAATAAGGCCATGCCGGATCGAAAAAGTCAAAAGAACGACAGGTTCAGGGTCGTGGTGCTGGGGTTAAGGGGTTTCCCTGGGATCCCGGGCGGTATTGAGACCCATTGCGAGCATCTTTATTCCCGTTTGGCGCAGAGAGGGTTTGAGGTCATCGTTCTTTGCCGGGCGCCTTACATGGACGGGAAGACTCGGGAATACCGGGGCGTCCGCCTGGAGCCTCTGCCGTCTTCGACAAACAAGTATCTGGAAACTATCGGGCATACATTTTTGGGCGTCTGGGCCGCGATGAAACGGCGTCCCGATGTCCTGCATGTCCACGGGATCGGCCCGGCGTTTTTCGTCCCTTTGGCGCGGGCGCTGGGGATGCGCGTCGTGATGACCCACCACGGCCCGGATTATAAAAGGAAAAAATGGGGGAAGGGAGCCCGTCTTTTCCTCAGGGCCGGCGAATACCTGGGGGTCAAATGCGCCCATCGCGTGATCGCTGTCTCCGAGTTTATCGCCCGGGGCCTGCGGGAGAGGTTCCGTCGGCAGATCGATTGCATCCCTAACGGCATCGAAGTCCGGCCGCCGTCGGGATCGGCCGGTTTTCTTAAGGAGTTCGGTCTCAGGAAGGGGGGATATATCCTCTCCGTCGGGCGCTTCGTGCCGGAGAAAGGATTCCATGACCTGCTCGCGGCCTTTGAGCGGGCCGGCATACGGGAGGGGAAGCTTGTTTTTGTCGGTGAAGCCACCCATCGCGACGCCTACGCCCAGGCATTCGAGAAGGAAGCCCGCCAGAACCCGTCGGTGGTCCTGACGGGTTTTCTGTCGGGCGAGCCTTTGCGCCAGGTCTACGAGAACGCCGGATTGTTCGTCTTGCCTTCCTATTATGAAGGGCTGCCATTGGTTTTGCTGGAGGCTTTGAGCCATGGC
>JBFZAX010000063.1:0-6301 GCA_041308805.1 Candidatus Omnitrophota bacterium
CCTGCCGGAGGACATCGTCTCCAGCGACGATATCGACGAGGTTTTCGAGCTGCTCAACGACGAAGACATCCAGGTCGTCGACAACGCCCTAACGGAGGAAAAACTCGAGGACGCCCCGAAGGCGGAAGAGGGCAAGGACGCCGAGGAGATCGAGGACAAGCTGCTGCCCCTCGACGACCCCGTCAAGATGTACCTCAAGCAGATGGGCCGGATCTCGCTGTTGTCGCGCGAGGACGAACTGCGCCTGGCGAAGAAGATCGAAGAGACGGAGAACAACTTCCGCCAGCTGATGCTCTCCTCGAAATACGTCAAACGGGAGATCGCGCAGCTCCTGAAAAAGGTCATCGCCAATGAGATCCACATCGAGAACGTGGTCAAGGAAGACATCGCGATCCGCAGGGAAAAGACCCTGCGCAAGTTCGCCCTGGTCCTGCAGAAGCTCACCCACACCAAAAACGACGGCACGGTCGCGCAGCTGCTGACGGACTTGAACCTCGGCACCCCGACGCTCGAAGAGACCCTCCAGCAGATGAGCCACCTGTCGCGCCAGGTCGACGCGACCGACCGGGAGCTCAAGAGGGCGCGCGAAAAAGGTCTTCGCCGCCATATCACCGAGCTGCACCGCAAGCGCCGCAAGATCCTGTCTTCGATGTTCCTGCCCCTGAAAAAATTCAAGGAGCAGCTCAAGCTCATCAAGATCCGCCACGCGCGCTTCCAGAAGGCCAAAAAAGCGCTGGTGGAGGCGAACCTGAGGCTCGTCGTCAGCATCGCGAAACGCTACACCAACCGCGGGCTCTCCTTCCTGGACCTGATCCAGGAAGGCAACATCGGGCTGATGCGGGCGGTGGAGAAGTTCGAGTACCAGCGCGGCTATAAATTCAGCACCTACGCGACATGGTGGATCCGCCAGGCGATCACCCGCTCGATCGCCGACCAGGCGCGCACCATCCGCATCCCGGTCCACATGACCGAGACGATCAACAAGATCATCCGCACCTCCCGCATCTTCGTGCAGGAGAGCGGCCGCGAGCCCACGCCGGAGGAGCTGGCGCGCTCCATGCGCATGCCCCAGGACAAGATCAAGAATATCCTCAAGATCGCTCAGGAGCCGATCTCCCTGCAGACTCCGATCGGCGACGAAGGGGATACGCACTTCGGCGATTTCATCGAAGACAAGAAGGCGGTCTCGCCGGCCAACGCCACGGTCCACGTCATGCTCAAGGACGAGATGAACTCGGCCCTCGACACCCTCACCGAGCGCGAGAAAAAGATCCTGATGCTGCGCTTCGGGATCTGCGACGGATCGGCCAAAACGCTCGAAGAGGTCGGCAACGTCTTCAAGGTCACGCGCGAGCGGGTGCGGCAGATCGAGGCCAAAGCCCTGCGCAAACTGCGGCACCCGTCAAGGTCGCGCAAACTGCGCACGTTTTTGGACATGACCCTGGCCCACGAACGAGAATACTAACCCATAAGGAGGTTTCCATGATCGGCGAAAAAATGCAGGATGTTATCAATAAGCAGATCCAGGCGGAGTTGTATTCATCGTACCTGTATCTCTCCATGGCGGCGTACGCGCACGCAAACAATCTCAAAGGATTCGCGAACTGGATGACGGTCCAGGCATCGGAGGAACGCGGCCACGCGATGAAATTCTTCGATTACCTGATCGAGCGGGGAGGGACGGTCAAATTGATGGCGATCGAACAGCCTCCCGTCAATTTCAAATCGCCCCTGGAGATCTTCCAAAAGACCCTGGATCACGAGCGCAAGGTCACCGGCTTGATCAACAAGCTCTACAAGACGGCCGTCTCCGAAGACGACGTCGCCTCCCAGATCCTCCTGCAATGGTTCATCACAGAACAGGTGGAAGAGGAAGCGAACGCCACCGAGATCTTAGAGAAACTCAAGATGATCGGCGATAAGCCCAGCGGTCTGCTGTACCTGGACAAGGAATTAAAGAAAAGAGGGGCCGGAAAAGAATGATGAAGCGGCGCCCCTGGAAACTCTTCTTTGCCCTCTTCCTGATAGGGCTCTCGGCGCTGTTTCACTTCGTCCATTACCTGATCTTCGGCGACGCGCACCATATCTTCATCTATCTGCTCGGCGACATCGCGTTCGTGCCGATCAGCGTGCTGTTCGTCACCCTGATCCTGGAGCACCTGCTCGAACGCCAGCAGAAAGAGACGATGGCCCATAAGCTCAACATGGTGCTCAGCGCCTTTTTCAGCGAAGTAGGCAACCCGTTGATCAAAGAGCTGCAGGCGCTGGTCCAGGACAACCCGGCGCTGATCGGGCACCTCCAGGTCGCGGCCGATTGGTCGCTGAAGGACTTTGTCCAAGCCAAGAAGTTCGTGCGGCATCAGAACGCGGCCATCGACGCGCGCCGGTTGGACCTCGGCCGCCTGAAGGATTTCCTGGTCGGAAAAAGAGGGTTCCTGCTGGCCCTCCTCGAGAACCCGAATCTCCTCGAACACGAGCAGATTTCCGACATGCTCTGGGCGATCTTCCATCTGACGGAAGAGCTGATCGCCAGGAACCAGCTGAACCGATTGGGGGAGAAGGACCTCGAACATCTCTCCGGAGACTGCCGGCGCGTCTTTTCGCAGCTGCTCCTGGAATGGATAGACTACATGCGGCATTTGAAGATCGACTATCCTTATCTTTATTCGCTCGCGGTGCGGCTGAACCCCTTTAACCCCGAGGCCCATGCCGAGATCTCCTGAAGGGCCGGATACCGCCGTACGGGCGGCGATCCGCGGGCGGCGTTCGGTGCGCCGTTTCAAGTCCGCCGACCCTTCGTGGGCGATTCGTCATGTGTTGGAGGCCGGCCGATGGGCGCCTTCGGGCCTGAACAACCAACCCTGGCGTTTTCTGGTGGTCAAAGATCCGCTCAGGAAAAGATCCCTGGCCCGCCTGACCTCCTGCGGGACGGTGATCCGCAGCGCCCCTGTCCTGATCGCCGTTTGCCTGGACCACCGCTCCAGCTACCATCGCGAAAAGGACTTAATGGCGATCGGCGCCTGCATCCAGAACATGCTCCTGGAAGCGGATGCGCTGGATTTGGGGACCTGCTGGCTCGGCGAGATCCTGAACCAGAGACAAAGAGTTGAACAAACCCTGGGGATCGGCCGTCCGCTCGAATTCCTCGCGCTGATCGCCCTGGGAACGCCCTTAAAAAAACCCGGTTGGCCAAGGCGCAAACCACTGGAAAAGTTGATGCTCGCCTCCCGGAATAAATCTTAGCAGGACTGTCCGGGCAGGTTTCTGCTCTTCGGAAAAAGATGCTCTCATTCGATCTCTCGTCTTTCGACTGGCTCTTCTGCATCCAGATCCTTCTGATCTGCATGGTCTGGTTCATCATCCTGGAGGTCAGCGATTACTTTTCGCAGGACAGGGACTTTGAATCTCTCGTCCGCAGCAAAGTGATCGAAGAGCGGATCCTCAAAAAAACAAAAGAATGAACCTCCGCAGCCTCTTCGTCGTCACCCGCGGCTGGTCCCTGACGATCACCTTGATCAGCGTGACGACAGGAACGGCGATCGCCCTCCAGGACGGCCCGGTCTCTTTTTATCTGTATTTCACCTGCCTCCTGGCCGCCGTTTTTTTCCACGCCGGCGCGAATGTCCTCAACGACTATTTCGATTTCAAATACCGCGTGGACACGGCCACGGCGCCGACAGCGCTGTACCGGCCGCACCCGGTCTTCGCGGGACTGGCGAAACCGAAGGAGCTGCGGGAGCTGGCAACGGTCCTGCTCGGCGGTTCTGCCCTGATAGGATCCCTATTGGCCTGTTTAAGGAGCTTCTGGATCGGCCCGATCGCGGCCTTCGGCCTCTTTATCGCGGTCTTTTACACGGCCCGGCCGGTCGCCCTCAAATACAAAGCCCTGGGTGAACCTCTGGTCTTTCTCGCGTTCGGACCCCTGATGGTGGAAGGCGCTTACGCGGTCCAGCGAGGGACGCTCTCCTGGAAAGCTTTTTATCTCTCTATCCCCCTGGGATTGCTCGTCGCCCTGGTCCTCCTCGCGAACAACTTGCGTGACAGAACCCATGATGCCGGCACCGATGTCCGCACCCTGGGGACCCTTTTGACAAAAGAGGGAGGGATGGCGCTTTTTACCGCATTATCCCTGAGCAGCTACGGACTTATCCTGGCCTATGTCGCCCTCAACCTGACCTCATGGCTTACGCTCTTTGTCTTTTTAGCGCTCCCGATCAACCTCATTTATATCAGGGAATTCCGTCAAAAGATCCCTGTAGGCGCAGACGCCAAGATCTCCCTGGTCCATCTGCTCTTCGGAATCCTCCTCATGATAGCGCTCTTCCTCGAGAAAGCGCTTTTTCTCGTCTGAAGAGGACGATTTCAAACCAGGGCGCACTGTGCTATAATTAAAATTGGCGATATATGGGCGCAAGGCCAAATACATAACTGGCTGGAAAAAAAGAGGTAAAGAAAGACAATGCGCGCAGAAACCCATTTGGATCCCGATCTCGGCTCCCTGCTTCTGGAAAAAAAGCTCATCACGGAATCCCAGTTGAGGGAAGCTGTCGCCCGGTTCAGATTGAAGGGGGGATATCTCAGTCAACACCTGATCCAATTGGGCTACATCAAGGACAAAGATCTTTCCACCTTCCTGACCTGCCACTACGGATTCTGCTATCTGCCCATGCAGGCCTATAATATCGCCGAAACATCCCTGGGTCTTATCCCCAAAGAGATGGCCCACGACTATCATATTGTCCCTGTCGAACGCAACGACAAACTGCTAACGGTGGTCATGGCTGACCCCCTGAACGCCGGGGTCGTGGAGCTCCTGCGCCAGACGACCCAGTGCGAGATCGTCATCTTCATCAGCTCTTACCAAGAGGTAGCCGAAGTGGTCCAAAAATACTACGGGGGGCCCGGCGCCGAGATGGACCTCGACCGCCTGCGCAACGATCCGGCCCTGCGGGACAACTTGACGCGCAACCTTTTTATATCGACGGGAGCCTATACAGGCCCCAACCGGCGGCGCTACCGGCGCTGGAAGGTGGATCTGCCGGCCGAGTATTACCTGTATCCCCACACGATCAAGACGACGGTCAAGAACATCAGTCTCAGCGGGGTCAGCTTCTCTTCGGCGGTTCCCTTGACGCGCAACTCGCAGATCGCCATCACGATCCAGCTCGACAACCTGTGCACCATCAAAAGCATCGTTGAGATCGCCCGTTGCCTGCCCAAGAACATGGACTGGCCGGTCTACCAGAACAAGATGCAGAGGCTCTACGAAGTCGGGGCTTTTTTCAACTTCATCTCTCAGCCTCATCAAGACAACCTCGCTGAATTCCTGAAGAAACTGCCTGAGCTTTGATCCTGCGCCCCCCATGAAAAAAGAGCTCATCATCATCGGCGACCGCGTCCTCATCTTGCCGGATTCCGGCGATGAAAAAACCGACGCCGGCCTTTATCTGCCCCAAGGCGTGACAACTAAAGAAAAGGTCCAGAGCGGGACCGTGGTCAAAGTGGGCCCCGGATACCCCATCCCCGATCCCGCCGCCATCGAATCCGAGCCCTGGCAGACCCTGTCTGTCGAAGACCGCTACTTTCCCCTTCAAGCGAAAGAAGGGGACTACTGCATTTTCCTTCGCAATTCGGGGGTAGAGATCGAGTTCGAGTCGAAAAAGTACGTTGTCGTCTCCCACTCTGCGATCCTGGTCGTATTGCGGCGACACCCTGACGCCCGTTCCGAAGAAAAGGACTGACTCCCGCCCCTCCGGGAAGGACCCAAAGCGACGCCTGGCCGCCGCGCTATCCCTGTTTTCGTAGCCCCCTGCAGATCGGTATGTTAAAGCTGTCCTTAAGGAGAAAATCATTGATTTATCCGAGCCGTGTCTATATAATAAAGACTTAACTTTTTAAGGATTTTGATCTCCCGGAGATTCCCCCAGGCCGTCAAGAAAAGAAGAACTTTTGGGGCCCATAGCTCCCCGCCGAAGGCGGGTCCGCCTCCGGCGGAAGTCGGTCTTTAGAAACATAGATTTTTTAGGGCCCATAGCTCAGTCGGTCAGAGCAGGTGACTCATAATCACTTGGTCCGGGGTTCGAATCCCTGTGGGCCCATTTTTGGAGCGAGACTCGAAGAACACCGGACCAACAATGGGGTGCAGGGAAAAGCTTTCCCCGCGATCTCGGGGTGACAGCCCCGCCGTATTTTAGCGGGGCGCCATAGGGGCAGTGGTTCGACTGCGCTCACCATCCTTCGAGCCATCCTGAGCGAAGTCGAAGGAAGCCCCTATGGGGAGCGACGAGGAACGAGGAGCGAC
>JBFZAX010000064.1:0-10400 GCA_041308805.1 Candidatus Omnitrophota bacterium
CCCAGTCCAGGTCCTGGAGATAGCCGACGCCGGAGATAGTGTTGACCTGGCCGCCGTTCCTCATTATGAAACGCGTGAAGGGGCTCATGGGGATATCGAGGGCCCGCAGCAGGGACGAGAAGATGTCATCGCTGTAGAACATCTCTTCGCGGCGGTCGAGAGCGTACTTGGAGTCCGGGTCGGCATAACGGACGAGGTCGCTGACGTTGTTGTCGAGGATGTATTTCCAGCTGTTATCGAAGAGGCCGTTCTTGCGCAGATGGAAGCGGCCTTCCCAGCTGCCGTCGTACTTGTTGCGCACGTCGACGAAGAGCGTCTGCTTGTAGAAATTGAGGATGAGGTTTTCGGTCGGGAAGGCGGAGTAGACCGAGAGGGCGACCGGCTCAGATAAGCTCATGTCCGGGTCAAAGCGCAAGCTGATGGTGTCAGGCCTTCCGTCCTTGCTCCAGTCGTAGCCGAAGACGATGTCGACCTGCTCGCCTTTATCTTCTTCCATGCCAAAGACGCGCAGCTTGCCGCCGAGGATCTTGACCATCGGCAGGGACGTATCGCCAAAAGCCTGATAATCCTCGCCTCTCACCCGGCCCTGCGCGTCGAAATAGGTGATCTTCACCCACTTGAGGGAATCCATCGACTTGACGCCTTCCGGCAGGGAGAATCCTTCGCTCAACTTCTGCGCGACGATCTGGTCGATCTTCTCGCGATTCGGGACCTTCGCGTAAGGAAGGATCTCAGAATGGGAGATCTTGAAAGGCAGCGCCACTTCGATCGTCTTATCCTCAAAGGCATCGAGGATCTCTTCGATGTTCTTGGAAACGGTCGGGTCAGAGCTCAGGATCTTCTCAACGACCTCGCGCAGAGAAACCTTCACGCTGCTCTTTGCCAGGATGGCCTTTCTCATCTCTTCGGCGGTATCCATCCTCCGCAGATCCTTGAGCTCAACAGCCGAGAGGTACGTTGTGGAACCGATCTCCTTGCCGTTCTTGTCATTCTCGATGAGGGTGATGACGTGCGGGGTAATCTCCCGGAACCACGGATTGCCGTCCTTCAGGCCTTCCGTCACGATGCGGCTCTGATCGTCGCGGTACCTGATCATCCACACAGAGTCCCTGCCGCGCTCAGTGAAGACCACCTGGCCGCCGGTGCGAAGATCAAAGATGGCGCCCTGCCGGATATCGGTTGCGGAGAAGCGCTTCTCCATATTTTTCTCTCCCCAGAGCTTGGAGAGATTGCCGAGGGCCTTGTCATAGGCCTCCTTACCGCCCGAATAGCTCGGTTTTCCGGCGATCCAGGCTTCATGGGCCCTGAACTCATCAAAGGCGGCGTTCAGCTGGCTGAGCATGAGGGTGCGCTCTTCAGGCGTCAGCTTGGTCTGCTCCAGCTCTTTGCCGACCCTTTCCATGATCGCCGTTCTCACCGCCCTGACCCTCTCGTCTCTCTCAGCTTCGATCTGGGCCAGGCGGCCGCCGTTGTTCTCCCGCTGGTGTTCTGTTCTGGCGGAAAGCGAATCCAGAGAATACTTCAGGAGGGTGGCGTCGATCTCCTGGACAGCTGCTTCGAGCTGACCGGACAGGACCGCCTTCTGGTCAAAGGTCAGTTTCGGATGGAACTTGATGATGTTGCTCCAGACCATGTACCAGGTCGTCGGCACCTCCATCTTGCCCATATACGCCCTGTATCCTTCGTGCGGGACGATCTGAGACCCATACAGGTTTTTCTCCACCCACTTGAAGAACGCGTCGATCTCAGGCGAATACGAAACGACGTGCGGCTCGCCGGCCTTCTCTTCGAGGATAAGGGTGGCGCGCTTGGGATCCGCGGAGATGACGACCTTAGCGTTTTCGCCGAGCATCTTGCTGAACTCCCAGTGCTTCTTGCCGGAGTCGGCAGCCGTCGCCTGGCGGATGCGATAGAAATCGGGGTAGTTGATCTCGCCGTTGAAGAGGTCGGTCATCGACACATCGACGCGCTTGACCTCGGAATGGGTGAAGAGCGCGGGGCCCTTCTCCAGCTCGCGCAGGCCGTGATACGGCGAGAAATCGACGAGATACTTCTTGCCGCTCTGGGTGACGACCGCGTCGACCAAGCCTTCGCCCTTGGCAGCCTGCTCAGCCGTCGCCTCTTCGAGCCTGAAGCCCGAAGCCGTCTTGGTGTCTTTCTTGACCGCCTTGACCGTTGCCGGCAGGTCGCTGTCCGTATCCACATACAGCGTGCGGCCGTTCTCGGCGATGATCTTGCCGACGGTCTTCTTGTCGAGATCATGCATATAGTCCAAGCCCTCGCGTCCCAGCTCAAGGATGCCGGTGATCTTGCCGAGCTTCTTGTGCGGATAATCCCTCACCCTTGTGATGACGTCGCCGTTCTTATCGAGCTCGCCGTAGAGGTAGCCGCCCCGGACGATGGCCTTCAAGTCTTCAATATCCAACAGATACGTCCTGTCGCCGTAGACCGCGCCTGCGCCGTCTAAGGCCGCGAAGGACAGGACCAGGCCTTCCTGACCGAGATTCACCACGGCAAAGGTGTCGCCCTGGGACAAGATGAGCATGTCGAGGGCCTCTTTGTTCTCAACCATCCTGCCGTTCTCGATGCGCGCGTTCATGTACCACTTGCGGCCTTCGATGACCACGTAGTAGAAAGTCCCTTCCGCGCGCTTCTCGGTCCTGATGCCCATCTTCGCTAAGCCTTCCGCTCCGCGCTGTTCGATGGCATACCGCAGCGCCTGGGTCTTCCAGAACTCAGCCTCGGTCAGCGGCTGCGGCTTCTGGCCGGGATAAACCTTGACGCCCAAGCCGCGCAGCATGAGGAAGTCCTCTTCGGCCTCCAGTGAATAGAGCGGCGTGTATTCTTTGCCGTCGATGACGACCCATTCCCGGGAGAGCTTCTCGGGCGCCTCGAAGGCGGAGATCTTGCTGACCGGCGCCTGCTCGACCTCGCCGATGAAACGCTCGAACTCCTTGCTGATGGCCGCCTTGTCCTTCGGGTTCCTGGTTTCGATATCGATGGCGATCTTCTCTTTCTTGGCGTCTTTCTTAAAGTTCACGACATTCTTGACCTCGACGGAAGCCGTGGTGAACTGTGCCGCGTTCTTCTCCGGGACGCCCACGTTGACGGAAACCTTCATGTCCCGCATCAGCTTTACGGGCACATCCAGGCTGACCGTCAGCTTGCGCTGATCATAAAGATCGTCGTTCTCGACCCCGACTTTGAACTGAGCTTCCTGGGGCAGATTGACCTTCACATAGGCCTTCTGGGTCTCCATCGTCCCTTCGGCGCCCACCGCGAAGTGCTTGCCCAGCGGCAACTCGCCGGCCACGCCCGGCAACGTCTTCTCAAAGCCGAACGCGTCGGAGGTATCCTTGACCCAGCGCACGAAGAGGACGAGCTTCTTGCCGTCCTTTTCATAGCCGGTGGCGACCTCGCCGGTCATGTATTTCTCCTGGACATTGATCTTGACCTGTTCCTGCTTGAGCTTATCGGCGTCCAGGTAGGAGAGCATCTCCGTGCCCTTCTTCTCCATGTCCACATAAGCGCCCTTGACCTGCCAGAAGAAGTTCTCCGCGAAGGTATCGCGGATATGGATGCTATGCGCCTGCATCAGGCTCTGGGTGTTACCCACATCCTGCAGGCCCATGTCCGCGAAACCGGTGTAAACAAGGGTCAACTGACCCATCGGATTAAAGCCGAGGTTCTCAAAGAAGACCATACGGTATTCTTTCTCGGAACTGCTCTGATCGGGACCCTGCTCGATGTTCAGCCAGCGGCCGTCGACCCCGACCTTGCTGACAGACACCCACCGCTCGCCTTCCTTCTTCACGAGGAGCGCCAACCCGCCGGCCGTCGGATTGTAGTCGCTCTCGCCAATGCCCCACTGCATCAGATCGATGTCGAACCCGAAGACCCTGGTGAGGTCGCGGGTCCAGATGACATTGCCCAGCGCCTGGTTCATGTACATCGTCTTGTAGAAGACGTCGGGCGCCTGGCCGCGGATGATCTCGTCGATCTGGGTTTCGGAGAGCAGGTACGGCTCGGTCAGGCCGGGCGTCGATCGGACCTCATCCTTGATCTGTTTGCTCAGCTCCATCAGCCTGGCCTTCTGCTCGTACAGCGGCCCTTTGCTCAACAGGTACTCCGCGTTCAGCCTGCCGATGTCCATGAGCTCGGCGGCCAGGCGCTGCTTCACATCCTTCAGGTTCTGCAGGGCATCCCAGGTGTTTTCAATGGTCTTCAGCCGCCAATCGAGGAATTTTTTGGTCTGCGGATAATTCTTTTCGAGGAACGCCTGGTAGTCTTTCGCCTTCTGGAGATCGCCGGGCTGACCATCTACGCCTTCGATCTGGTCGATCAAGGTCTGCAAGTCCTCTTTGGCCTTGGCCATTTCCTGGGTATACGCCGTATTTTTCGTTATTTCCTGCTCGAGCTGGTTCTTGTAAGATTCGGCGAAGATCAGGCGCTGTTCCAACTCTTCCCTCTTGAGGCGCTGGGCGTAACTCTCCCCGAGAGGATTATCGACGGGGTTATTCACGAACTCCGCGAGGATGCGTAGGTTCTCCGATATGCCCTGAACCGTATAGTTCTCGTATACCCCTTCGAACGGATCGTAATCGGTATGGCCCGGGTCCAGCGGTTTGAGCTTCGGCGGCCCGGTCAGTTCATTGTATTTCCCGTTGATCTGGGTACCCCATTCCACGGCATCATCGTAGTTCTTCTTCGCGCCGGGCAACGCCACATCCTTGTAAAAGGTAAGCTTGTTCTCCAGGTAGGTCACCCCGGCGGCGGCCCGCTTCGGGTCCGCGTTCATGAGCTGGACATCGCTCCACGCCTTGACAACGCCGACGGGGTCTTTTTCCCAATTTTTGGCGTCGTTCAAGAACTGCTCCATAGTCGCCTTGGCCTGCTTATACGCTGCCTCTTTTTCCGTGGCGATCACATAGTCATAGGCTTTATCGTTGGTCTCAAGGGAAGTCACGGGGATCTGGTTCCACTGCCCGTTATCCGACTTGGTCTTAACGTCCACTAACTCGTTATAATAAGTCTTGGCGGTGGTGACGCTCTTCTGAGCCTCCTCCAAGGATGCATATAACCCTTTATTGTTCAGCGTCGGATCCGGGTTACCCCTGAGAAGTTCGTTATAGAACGCCACAAGCGGCCCATTGGCATCTTTGACAGCCTGAGGCAGCTTGGCCTCGACGCACTTGATCATCTCCTGGATGCGCACGACCTCGGCCTGCGCATCCGTCACTCCCTGATTGGCCTTTGCTATCTCGGCATCGAAGACGGCCTTGGCAGTGGCGATATCACCAAGCGTCTTAAGGACCTCGGCCAATCCCATCCTCATCTCCAGCGCGATCTGCTCCTGCCAGAATTTCATGCCATAGGCCTTATCCAGGTAATTGCGGGCTTCTTCGACGGTCATGGATTGCGACGCGATCGCCGCGATGAGGGCATCGACCTTCTCGCGGCTGAACGGCCTCATCTGCTGGAGCCTGAGCAAAGCCTGGAGCCACTCGCCGTAGAGCCTGTCGAGCGTCTTGCGCTTGGATTGAAGATCCTTCTCTGGCGCCGACATCATCTCTTCCCATTCCCGCAGCTTGTTCATCCCGTCTTCCTGCTCGCCGAGATGTTCCTCTTTGAGCCCGGGCCTAAGCGGCGCCTGGCCGTTGACGACCTGTGTCTTCTCCCTGCCGGCGCCGAAGGAATACTGCGTCGCCAGGGTCTCATCCTGTCCGCGGTGGAGCGCGTAGAACTCTTTCAAGCGCGCATCGCTGGCGAACTCAACGATGGAAACGTACGCGCGGTCCGTCCTCGGCACGTAATAGGATATCTGCGTCCCGGGCCTCAGCGGCAGGACGTGCTTCTTGCCGTCCTTGCCGATCAGGACCATCTCCCTGCCTTCGCCGGAAACGGCCTCGAGATTTTTCAGCTTCGTCTTCGCTTCGTCAAAATTATTGATGAACTGCGTCTTGACCGCCGGGTGGGCCGCGTAAGAGATCGCCACCGGCACAGTCAGCGTCCTGTCCGCCACGACGATCCTGATGCCGTCGGCATCTTCGATATATTTCGTCTCGGCGGCCAGGGTATATGTCTTACCACTGTGCGTCACTTCCTTCTTCTCGGCGAGTGTCTGATAAGCGACCGCCTTGTCGACGGACACCTCGACCCTCCCGTCCAGCGCGCGCGTCACGACGAACCGGTGGTCGCCGATCAGGTCCTTTTCCATCGCCCAGCGGATCAAGCCCATGTTCAACGACGGGATGAGGATGCCGCCGGTCCACGGGTTATACGGCACGCCGTTCTTGTTGCGCACCGTCATCGGGATCTGATCAGCGGTGCGATAAGTGGTGACGACGCTTGTGACGGGGTCGATCTCGCCGCCGAACGGGCTCTCGAGGATCGTCTTGATATACTGCGCCGCCTGGCTCAGGCGGAAAGCGGACGGCAGGGCGACCATGTCGCCTTCTTCCATCCAAAGGCTCGGCCCTTTCTCCAATCCGGCCTTCTTCATCCATTTGCCCGCGTCATTGAGGAACGGACGCGTCTCTTCCGTGAACATATGCGCTTCGGAAAGGACGCCGTGCTTGCCGGTCTGGCTGTTGCGCCAGATGATGTACTGGTATTCGCCCTGGCGATAAGCGTAATAGGAGACATAAGGATTGGGCTTGATCTCGCCTATCTTGGCATAGTGGTCCGGATCAGCCTGATGGAATGCGAGGTTGAACGCCTCCTTGTGGCGGTTGCCGAAATACGGAATGGCCGGATATTCCTTCATGTACTCCATCGGGTTCTCCCAGTTCACCAGCGCCTTGATAACGGCGTTGACGCGCCTGTTCAGGTTCTCCCACGGGAAGTCAACGGAGAAGATCGTCGTTTCCTTGGGGCCTTCCTTGATCCTTCCGGTCTCTTCATCCCAGCGCGGGTTCATGTTCGCCTTCGACCATTTGACATCGAAGAAGTACTTCACGACGGGGATATCGAGGCTCTTGCCCTTCGATACGAGGATGCCGCCGCGGTCGTTCAATTCGCCCATTCCCCGGGCCGCGAAGAGCTCAACAAAAGCATCCGCCAGGGTGATGACGCCCAGGACCGCCACCCCGTTAGTCGCCAGGCCGAACGCCTGGTTGATGATGTTCGCCATGGCGCCGTATTCGCCCGAGAAGTTCGGTCCGACGTAGAAGTTGTCGCCGACCTTCTGGGTGGCAAAAGGCATCTGCATGAACGCCGGCTGCGTGGCGGCCAGGATGGAGACCCCTAAGAGCGACTGGCGATCCTCCCAATCCCTCTGCATCGTCTTCAGCCGCTCGAACATCAGCAGGGCGTCCTGCTGGCGGCTCGTCTCTGCGCGCGCGGCCACATCGACCGAATGCTTATTGGCGAGGTCGCGGTATTTCTCTTCGGTGAAGATGAAAGGCGCCGTCACCCGTTCCAGCTCCTGCGCCGGGATGACCTTACCTTCGGCAGGGCTGAAGATATTCACTCCGGCCTTATCAAACTGGTTCCACAATGTGCTGATCAGCGCAGGGCCTTCGGCCGTATGCCACCCGAAGCCCGTGGAGGCGCCGCCGCGGGTCGCGTAAGCCATGACGCCGTCGTGGGCGGCTTTTTCGATATTCGCCCGGACCGTCTGCGCGAACTCGACATCGCCGACCTTGTCAGCCGCCGTGGCCCAGAAGATCGTCCATTCGAAGCTGCCGACCTTCTGATCGGCGCTCACCTTGCTGAACGGCATGACGTCGACCTCGATCGCTCCCAGCGCCGGGTGGTCATAGGAGGCCTTGATCATCTGCTGTTTGGCATAGGAGACGATGCGGCGCGGATCAGGTTCGATCTCCGCGATCCTGTTGCCGAGGGCGCTGATCGCCCAGGCGCCCAAGTCGGAGGCGAACCTGTCGTCGAACTTTTTCTCGTTCAGGCGGTAGCCGGCATGGAAATACCCGAGCTTCGGATCATAAAGCTTCTTCAACCCTTCGAAGACCCCTTCGGCTGCCGACCGATAGTAGCTGTTACCCGTCAGGCGGTCCAAGAGGGTGAAGGCCGCGTAGGCCGAAATATTTTGCTCGGTGGAGATAATCTGGTATTGGGGCCGGTCCGGCTCATTGTTGAACCGCAGCCAGCCGTTGTCCGTGGAGAAACCGCCCTCCTTGATGAAGCGCGCCACATTCTCAGCGACAGGCAGATAGGACTTCTGTTCAGGGGCCTTCCTCGATTCGTAGTTTGCCACGGCGATGATCAGATGCGCCAGGTCGCCCGTCCTCACTTCCTTCAGGAGCGGCTCGAGCCTCGAGAAGTCATAAGTGAAGGCGTATCCGCTCTTGCCGTCGCCGAAGAAGTAAACGAGGAGCTCCAGGGCCTTCTCGGCCTTGGCCGGGTCACTGTGGGCGTAGGCGGTGATCGTCGTGGCAAGATCGTACAGGAAGAGGCGGCCGGCCTCCTTCGGGTCATCCGCGTAGGAAACGCGGAAGATCTTAGCGAAGTCTTCGCGGTTCCTCTTGTAGCGGATGGCGGCCTCGGCGTCCTCCTGCCTCTTCGCCATGTCTTCATACGCCTGGGCGGCCTCTTCCCTCTTGAGGTCGATGCCGAGTCCGGCGATCTCATACTTAAGATCCTCGATCTCTTTGATGAGCGTCATACGGGCGGCGTAGAAAGCCTGGAAACGGATGAGATATTGGGCAATCTCGTAGCGGATGGATTCCTTGTTGCGGACGCCGGCCAAGAGCGGAACAGGATAGTTGCTGATGTCCTGGGCTTTGGATTTCAAAGCGTTCAGCTGGCGGTAGAGGTTCTTGAGGACTTCTTTCTTATCGGCAAGGGAGAGCTCTTCGGAAAGGCTTCTGACTTCGCCGCGGATATCGAGGAATTCCTTGTAGGCAGCGTCGATGCGGGGTTCGTCCGAGAGCGGCATGGGCGGGCCGCGGCCTTCGACGAACGCGCGGCTCGCCGGTTTCCAGGAAGCATAGGTGACCGACGCGATCTTTCCGGCCCTCCACTGCTTGACCGATTTTTCGCCGCCCGGCAGCAAAGCCGCCAGCTTGTCGGCTTTCGCGGTCTGAACCCTGGCGCGGGCTTCGGTGGCGGCGATCCCGGTCGCCTCTTCCCATGCCCCGGAGCCGTTCTGCGCCACAAAGGTGCGACTCCCCATCGTGACACCGTCGAGCACGTTCAACACGTAAGACCCAACGGGAACCATCCTGCCCTTATATTCGAACCTGGTTTCTTTCGTCGTGAATTCTTTAAGCCAGCTCACTTTGTCTTTTCCGGCAATATGACCCCTTACGTTCCCTTCGCCCCACAGATACGCCGCGATGGCCGCGGTCATGGCTTCATGAGGCTCAAGGTTCTGGCCGTTCGTCAGCTGTTTGTAATAGAGGACGAGCAGGTAAGAGGCCCCGGCGTTCATGTTGTACTGGCCGCTCTCAACGGTCTTCTGGGTGGCCTTTTCGAAGACCTTGCCCGCCAAGGCGGTGTTCAGTTTTTTAGCGGCAGCGGGATCGTTCTCGATATCGATGCCAAAGAGCGAATCAAGACCCAGCAGCACGATGATCTTGCTCAGAATAAAATCTTCGAGCTCGGTGCGGGAAGATTTCTCAAGCAACGCCTTGGCGCGCTCGATCGTCTCCTCGACCGCCGGAGGAAAGAGCTGCATGACCCCCAGGGCGCCGGTCGGCGACTTGACCAGCTCGCCGTCGATGGTCGTCTGCCGGCCACTGCTCTCGCTCAACACCTGGTTGCTGATCAGCGCCGTCGGGATCGCCCCATCAACCATATCGCTGAGGATGCCGGCGTGGATCGCGTAGACGTTCAGGTTCGCGGCCTCGAGGACCTCCTTGGGCAGTTCGATCTGCGTCACGTCCAGCGGATTGACGATCAGGCTCTGCTTGTACATCGCGTTGTCATATTTGGGCTGATCCCATTTGAACACTTCGAAATGAAGGGTGGGACCGGTCGCGTTGCCTGTCTGTCCGACCGCGCCGATCTGGTCTTTTATCGTCACATCCTGTTCAACGCGGACATTGATGCTCTTTAAGTGGCTGTAAAGGGTCACAAGGTTAAGGTCGCGGTGATAGACCGCCACCATCAAGCCATGGGTCCCAGCGTCACCGGCGTGGATGACCGTTCCCTTGCGGGCGGCAAAGACCGGCGTGCCCTCCCGGGAGGAAAGGTCAAGGCCCCAGTGCGGCCGGCCGTCCCTGTCGGCATAAGGAAGACCTCCCGGAATGACTCTGAAAGTCGCCGTGTGCAACGGATTGACGAGCGGCTTCTCTTTCGGCGCAGCGGCCGTGGCCTTCAGCCTCTCTTCCATCTGCTCGCGGTAATCGGCCAGACGCTTGTGCTGCTGAGGGTACTGCGTGCCCCTGTCGATGACCGGCTTTGCAGCCACGGTCTTGACCGCCGGCGTTTTCTTCGCC
>JBFZAX010000065.1:0-6374 GCA_041308805.1 Candidatus Omnitrophota bacterium
ATTGAGACCTTAAGACATTGAGACAAATCGGGACCTCTGCCGCATGCTTCGCCCTATTGCCCTAAAAACCCACCACTACCTCCTCATCCTTTTTTTCTTCACTCTGCTCGCCTACGGGCCGGCGTTGAGAGGGCAGTTTATTTGGGATGACAAGGTTTTGATCCTTGAAGATCCCCGGGTCCAGGGCTCCTTCTCTTTATCCGGCATTTTCGCCTCGGAGCTCTATCCCGGCACATCGACGAATTATTATCGCCCTCTGCTGACCCTGTCTTTTTGTCTTGACCAATTTGTGTTTGGAGCAAGCCCGCGGGGTCCTCATGTGGTTAATATTCTTCTGCATTTCGCGGTCGGAGCATCTCTGTTTTTTGTCTTGCGTCGGATGGCGGGGAATGCGAGGATCGCGTTTTTTTCTTCGCTTATTTTTTTGGTCCATCCGATCCACACCCAGGTCGTCGCTTATGTCTCTGGCCGCGCCGACGCGCTGGCTGCGTTTTTCTCCCTGGCTTGCCTGTTTTATTTCTTGCGGGCAGAAGGGAAGGGGAGGAAGGTCTATGGCGCAAGCCTTGTATTTTTTGTCTTGGCCCTCTTGTCAAAGGAGAGCGCATTTATCACCCCTTTCGTCCTTTGGGCCGCCGACATCTGTTGGAAGCCTCGTCCCGGCCGGCCGGGGAGATTGGCGCCTTTTTTTATCCTTCTGGCGGTTTATGGGATGTTGCGGGTAAGCGTCTTGAATTTTTCGGCGGGAAACCCATTCCTGTCCAAGATGGGATTTGCGCTGACATCTGTCGGCTTGGGAGAGCGCCTTTTCCTGTTCTGCAAGTCATCGGCGCTCTATTTGGGGACCTTTTTCTTTCCCCTCGGCCTGCATATGGAGCGCTGGACGGCATTCGAGCCGGTCTCATTTTTCAGCGTCGCCGGGACCGCGATCGGGATCGTCTTGGGCTGGTTCTTTGTGAAGCGACAGCCCTCCGGCGGATCCCTGCGGAGATTCTTTTGCTGGTGGTTCGTCCTTTGGTTTTTGCCCCAGTCTGCCATGGTCTTGCCTTATATCATGGCTGAGCATTTTTTCTATCTGCCGTCCATGGCGCTGGCGGTCGCGCTGGGGGTCGTCCTCGCAGGATGGCCTGTCGGGCTACCAAAGCGCTTATTTCTCGCAGCCGGCTGCGTTTATCTGACCGTCTTGACATGGGTCAGTGTGGCGGATTGGCACGACGAGAAGACTTTTTTTGAGAAGACCGTCGCCCTGGCGCCAAGGAGTTTCCGCGCCCGTGACAGCCTCGCCAATCTTTATCTGCAGGAAGGCCGGAGTGAAGAGGCGATGGTGCAGTACCGGCGGTTGATCGACCCCGAAGGCCTTCTCCGGAACGAGGATATCGAGGCGCTGGGTCGCTTCGCCCTGCGCGAAAAGAAGGACCCCAGGGAGAGCAAGGTGATCGGTTCGGCTTTTTATAATATCGGCGTCATCCTTGAAAAAGAGGGCGGGGAGGAGGCTTATCGGGCCTATCGATACGCCCTTCTCTTTGATCCTTTCTTGAGAGAGGCCTACAACAATCTCGGCCTTTTCTGTCTGCGCCGGGAAAGGTCGGTCGAGGCAGAATCTTTTTTCCGCCTGGCCATCAGGATCGACAAAAAGTTCGTCTCAGCCTATAACAACCTGGCCCTTTTGTTGTTCGGGCAGGGTAAGGAGGGCGAGGCGATCGGGCTCTGGAAGGCAGCGCTTGAAATCGATCCGTCGTATGAGACGGCCCGCAAGAATCTCGCGATCGCGCTGAATGAACCGGTTTCGTGAAAAGGGCGATGTGAGTTTTTCAACGCGAATTTGCGCGAATCGAATGCGAATGGTCGCGGATGAGTCCATGGTCGATGGTCAATGCCTGGTGAGTAGAAATTAGCTCGCGAAGAGGTATGAGCGAGGCGCGAGCGAAATAAATAGAAATAGGTGGAAATATATTGTGTCGTTCTATGTTAGCCGAAGACAACAAATTTCCATTAATTTCAACCAATTTCGCCCCGCCGGGGCGGGGCATATTTCTAGTTACGGGTTTTACCTGGGTCATAGGGACCTTATTTAAATATTTTAAAAAGTCTTTGACTTTTTGTATTTTTTGATGTAAACTTTATGGCATTATGAAGTTACGCAGAAAAAAATCCTCAGGCTTCACCCTCCTCGAATTAATGATCGCTGTGGCGGTCCTCGTTGTTGTTCTCATTGGCCTCCTGGGAACGTATATTGCCTGCATAGATCTTAATGAGACGACAAGGAACGCCAACCTTGCATTGTTTGCGGCTCAAAATCGCATGGAGGCCATCCGGAATTCCGCCCGTTCGTTTGTCGATATCGCTAGTGCTTATAATGGAAAACAATACAATATATCGGGGATGCTGAACGGCTCGGGTTTGCTCAGGGTATCTGCCGTCAAGGAGAGCGTCAGCTCGACCCTCATAAACGTCACCATCGGCGCCTGTTGGCGTCAGCGAAGGGGCCGGATCATCGGCGATTGCAACTGGTCTGGGGGGACCCTCGTTTTTCTGAATTCAAGCGGGAATGGCATCTTGAATTCTCCTGTCCAGATCGTTTCTCAAGTCCTTTCCGAGGGCTGATGATGAGCGGCGTAACTAAAGCCAGGGCGTTGAAGGCCGAAAAAGGTTTTAGCCTTATCGAGATCGTCATCGTTTTCTTCGTGTCTCTCTTGCTGATCGGCGGGTTGTTCGCGACGTTGTCCTCTAGCCGCAACACTTGGCACAGGGCGGATGCCCAGATCATGCTCCAGGAAGAACTGCGGCGCGGCATGCGCCAGATCGTCCGGGACCTGAGACAGTCCGGCACCAGCCAGATCTCCCTGCCCGATAACGGGCTTAATTATACGTCTGTTTCCTTTAACGTCACCGATGGGGTCTTGAGTTCCGGAGCTGTGGATTGGAATTCTGACGAGGTCTTCTATAATCTTTCCGCAGGTCAGGTCCTGCGCACACAGGGAGCCGATACGCGGGTCATCGCCAATAAGGTCGGGTCCGCGAACTTCAGCCGTTCCGGCCGCGTGGTCAACGTCTATTTGCAGTGCCAGACACAGACCCCGTCGAATCAGGTTTATTCTGCCAATCTGAATTCTTCTGTCGTTCTTCGCAATGAGTGACGTGGGAGGTTCCATGAGAAACAATAAAGGTTCTATCCTTATCGCGGCGTATGGCGTCCTTTTCGTTCTGCTCATCATCGGCGGGATGCTTTTCAACAGGACTGTTTTTGAGAAGAAATTTTATGACCGCGACCAGGAGTCCCAGATGGCTTTCGGCTTGGCCGAGGCGGGGGTGGACAAGGCGCTCTCCGCGATGAAGTCCGCTTACCTCAGCTACGCCGGGACGACGTCTCCCGTAGCAGTCGTTGGCACGGGCGAATACGAGGCCAAAGTCAGCGATACAAACCGCGACGGCAGCAGCCTGCCGACAAATTTTCGCAGGATCGTTGCGACCGGATATATTCCCTCCAGGGCCCAGCCCAGGGTCACCCGGCAAATAGAGGCGATCGTCAAAAAGACTCTCCCCAACAATTTTTTTGACTACGCTCTTTATACCGCCGAAGACCTCAGGTTTTCCGGTCAGAATCTGGCTTACGACGTAGAGGGGAAGGCGATTTATGCGAATACGCCGAGCGGAGACCTGAGTGACATTTGTTATGACAACAATGACCCGCCGACCCCGGATGATCCGACTGACGATGTTTGTAGCAGTCCAGAGGGTTCCGAGCCAGCTGTCACGCATGACCCTTCCATCTCTCCGCTGCTGCGGTTTGTGTTTTCGGCCTTGCGCGCAGTCGCCGCCTCTCAGAGCAATCCGAACACCGTTAACAGGAACAACATCTACACGGCCGAAGACTTGAAGAAAAAACGGCCTTTTCCGTCGACGTTTTATTACAACGAGAACCCTGCGAACGGGCCCAATGTCGTCTATGTGGAAGGGGCCATGGCTTTGAGCGGAGGCGATGTGGTCGGGGGGCTTTTTCTCGTTGTCGGGAATGTCACAGAGAATCCCGAGGTGGCGGTTGATTCTACGGTGGGCGGGAACATTACGATCGACGGTGCCATTTATACGAGAGGCGAGTTCACGCTCAACGGCGGAGGGGGCGAGTTGAACATAACCGGCGGCGTGTGGGCAGGCGGTGATATCTTGGTCGACGGCGGCGGGACCGTTGAATATTCAAGAGAATACATGGATGCGATCGCCAGTCTCATCAATGAAACGGGCGCCGCGCCTGCGCCTCAGATCGTTTCATGGAAGGAGAACGAAGATATCGAGATCATCTAGGCTAAGGCGGGAAGTCAGCGATTTTAAGGCAGCGGCCGGGAAACCGGCCGTTTTTGTTTAGTAGGCAGGTCTTAAGGTCTCAAAGTCTCAAAGACGGTCGATAGTCGATGGTCGATAGTCTATTGTCAAAACCGAAAGTACTCATTCCGGTAACGGCTACGGTTAAGGTCACGATGCCCGTTTCGGTTACGTAGTTGGGTGACGTTAAAAGAAAAAACCGAATAAGCTTTTTCACGAACTACGTAACCTAACTACGAAACGGGCCGCGTAACCCTAACCTAACTACGATAGACGCAATGTCACTGATTAAACACGAAGTCCGAGGTCCGATGTCCAAAGTCGGATTTTTCAGACTTCCGACCTCGATTCTGGCCATAGACAATCGACCATAGACCATCGACTATCGACATTTTTTCTGACTTTTAGGTTGACAATTGGTTTTCTTTCTATAAGATAGATACTAATGAGGTTACGACTGAGAAAACAACGCGGTTTCACGCTTCTGGAGCTGATGATTGCCGCGGCGGTGCTGATAGTTGCCCTCACGGGGCTGTTGGGCACCTATATTACTTGCCTGGAATTGAACGAGCTCACCCGCAACTCCAATCTCGCCTTGAACGCGGCGCAAGCCGTCTTTGAAGAGATACGCAGCGCTGATTTTCTGAACCTTCCGGCCAATTATGACGGATATACATTTCAGGTCGCCGGCATGTCCGCGAATTCAAGCTTAGGGTATGTCGCCATCGACAGCTCAAATACGACATTGCTGCAGGTCGCGATCGGCGTCTGCTGGCGGCAGAAGGGCGACCGGATCATCGGCGAATGCGTTGATTCCGGCGGCGCCCTGAATTTTTCGGACGCGAACAGCAACGATTATCTGGATTCTCCGGTTTTGATCCGGACTTTAATGGCGGACCGTTAGACATGGACCGACAGGACAGATCGCAGGAGCGGGGACGCAGAGACGGTTTTTCCCTGTTCGAACTATTGATCGCTGTCTTCCTGTCGAGCATCATCTTTATGGCGCTTTTTATGATGTTGTCCTCGGGCCGGACGAACTGGCACCGGACAGACACCCAGATCGCCCTGCAGCAGGAGCTGCGCAAGGCCATGCGCCAGATCACCGAGGACCTGCGGCAGTCCGGCACCAGCCGGGTCTCCGTTCCCGCGGACTCAGCCAATTATTCAAACATCTCCTTCGCCGTGGCCGAGGGAGCGACGACCGGGGCCATCATCTGGAGCCCGAACGAGATCGACTACTCTTTGTCAGGCGGCCAGATCATCCGCACGTATAACACGGACACGCGGGTCATCGCCAACAACATCACCGCGATGGTCTTCCGCCGACTGCCGGCGACTTACACCATCGTCCGGATCAACCTGACGTCGCAGAAGAGATCTGTCACGGGACATCTCATCAATGCCAGCGTCGGTTCCGCGGTGACCCTGAGGAACGATTGAATATCACCCAGGAGGGCAGCATGAGGCATAATAAAGGCTCTGTTTTGATCACCGCGTATGCGATCCTGTTGCTCTTGACCCTTTTCGGCGGCATCTTTTTTATGCGCACTATCTCCGAGCGCAAGCTTTACGACATCGACCAGGAACGCCTGGAGGCTTTTTATCTGGCCGAAGCCGGGGTCGACCGGGCCTTGGCAGAGCTGCGGGCCGGCTTTCAGACTTATAGCGGAACGGGCTCCCCCGTGTCTTTCGGAAAAGGTCAATACGAGATCACCGTGGCGTCCGTCAGCGGCTCGTTGACCCGCAAGACCGTCACGGCGACGGGGTATATCCCCAGCAAAGCCAGCCCGAGGGCCCGACGAGAGATCGAGGCGGTGGTCAAAAAAGAGACGCCGCCGGATTTCTTCAAGCACGCCATTTACTCTGCGGGAGATATTAATCTTATCGGGAATAAATATAAAGTCGAAGGGGATGCGAACGGCTACTCGGATATCCTTTATGCGGACAGTCTGAATTGGGATGTTTCGAAGGACGGCGTCGAAAGCAATCCTCCTGACGTTGATGCCGATGAACAGCAGGACGCATCGATCAAGCCTTTGGCGCGGCTGGAATTT
>JBFZAX010000066.1:0-4672 GCA_041308805.1 Candidatus Omnitrophota bacterium
TCCAGCAGGAGCGCGAGATCCTCTCCAAGCGCCTCTCCGAACTGGACCAGATCCTCCAGGAGCGCGTCGATGAGATCATCCAGGTCAAAGATGACATCAAGGCGGCGCGCGAGCAGGCCAAGGACGCCGCGATCAAGGACAGCCAAGTGGTGCAGCTGTCGCCGATCGTGGTGAAGGCCGTGCCGGAAGCGTCCTCGGCGTCGGAGGGTTCGTCCAGGGCGATGCCGGGACAGGTCCTGGCGGTCAATGAAGAGAACAATTTCGTGATCATCGATCTGGGGCAGACCGACGGCATCAAGGTCGGCCAGATATTCAGCATCTATCGCGCGAACCAAAAGATCGGGTCCGTGGAGGTCATCCAGACGCGCAAGGAGATCTCCGCCGCGGACATCAAGAGTGTTTCTTCCGGCTCGAAGATCAAAGTCGGCGACGTGGTCAGCTGATCGCCGCGGTCCGACGGCCGCATTTTTCCCTAATAGGAAATATCCTTGAAGCCTGCGGATCCAACCGCGGGCTTTGTGCCGTAAGAGAGGGTGGGACGCATATGTCCAGAGCGAAAATCGTCGGCATCAAAGATGTCGCGAAGGCTGCCGGGGTCTCCATCACGACGGTCTCGCGGGTCATCAACAAGTTTCCCACGGTCAAAGACGAGAATCGCCGCCGTGTCGAAGAGGTGATCCGTCGGCTGCGCTTTAAACCCAATGTCGCCGCCCAACGGCTGGCGAGCGGGTCGAACAACACCATGGGCCTGGAGATCCCTCATTACGAAGGGATCTTTTATTCTTTTTACGCCATGGAGATCTTCCGCAGCGTCGGCATCGCCTGCGACGCGCTGAAGGTTGACCTTTTGCTCCATCTGACCGACGGCAAGACGGCGATCAACGCCTCGGCCGTGGGCGGGGTGGTCTTCGCGGACGTCATCAGCAACCGCCGCCACGTGGAAGATCTCCTGGAAATGGGGATACCGGTCGTCATCATGAATTATCTGGCGCCGGAGCTGGAGTGTTCCAGCGTCAGTATCGACAACACCAAAGGCGCCCAGACCGCCACCGAACACCTGATCAACCTGGGGCACAAGAAGATCGCCTGCATCACGGGCGACCTCATGAGCCAGGCTGCCCAGCAGCGGTTGGAAGGGTTTAAGAAGGCCATGAGCAAGGCGGGAGGGGCGGTGCCCGCGGATTACATCCTCAAAGGCGATTATTCCCGCAAGTCCGCGCGCGCGGCGGCCGAGCGTCTTCTGGAGCTTTCCGACAGGCCGACCGCCGTTTTCGTTTCTTCCGACGATATGGCGATGGAGGCGATCACCGTTTTCATGGAGAGCGGCCTGACGGTGCCGCGCGATATCTCCGTGATCGGGTTTGACGATGATCCGGTGTGCCTTTACGGCCCGGTGGGAATGACCACGATCCGTCAGCCGTTGCGCGAGATGGCCAGCCAGGCGGTCAAGGAACTGTATCTGAGGATGCAGGATCCCGAGCGTCCGATCAACCGGATCGTCCTGCCGGCCGAATTGGTCATCAGGGATTCCGTCGCTTCCCCGCCGAACCGTTGAGGGCGCCGATCTTGACTCTGCGCGGCCTGGAGCCCCGCCCTTCAGGGCGGGGAGATAGGGTGACCGCTTAGAGTAACCCTGACACAAGCCTAGGCCATGCCCCGGAGGGGCTAGGCCTGGGAAGATGGGTTAATTTTCCCGATATGAACGGATTTTTGGGCGACATCCGGCAGAGCTTTTTGGCGACGGGGGTCGGGAGTCTGCCGACGGCAGATCCCCTGGCCGCCGTCCAGGCGGTCTTTGAGACGCTGGAATACCACGTTCCTTTCTGGCCGCAGCTGCCCCGGCGGTCTTTTGCGGAGAATATGGTGGTCCAGTTCGCCGAGGGGTTTCCCGGCGCGCGGCTCGATGAAGGTCGCCGGGCCCTGTGGGTCGACGCCGTGTCGGCGGACTATCCCGGGGAGCTGGAAGAGTGTTTCAATAAGTGCCTGGCCGGGGATGTCGACTATTTCGGCATCAGCCCGGCGCGCGCCGCCGGCCTGGACTTGATGGTCAAGCGGCTGATGGGGGCCAGCTGGCAGGGTTGGGTCAAGGCCCAGGTGATCGGCCCGTTCAGCTTTGGCCTGAGCCTCCTGGACCAGAAGAAGGACCCAATCCTTTATGACCCGGAGCTCGGCGAGCTCCTGCCGCTCTTTCTTTCATTGAAGGCCGCCTGGCTCATCCGCCAGGTGAAGGTCCACGCGCGCACGCGGGTCATCGTCTTCATCGATGAGCCGTATCTGGTGGCGGTGGGCACCAGTCAGTGCACGCTGCGGCCCGAGAAGATCGTGGCGATGATCAACCAGGTCGTGCGTGTCATCCACGATAACGGGGCGCTGGCAGGGCTGCATTGCTGTGGCAACACCGACTGGGACCTGGTGATGGCCACGGACATCGACATCCTGAATTTCGACGCCTACGGCTATTTGGACAGGCTTTCGTTATACGAGAAGTCCGTCAAGGAGTTTGCGCGGCGCGGAGGTATCCTCGCGGCCGGCATCGTCCCGAACAACCAGGACCTGCGGCAGGAAGGGATTGAGGATCGGCTCTTTAAGACATTACGGGAACATCCTGGATTTTTGAAAAACGGGCTCCTCGTTACGACGTGTTGCGGGTTAAGCGGGTTGGAGGAAGGGTTGGTCCGCGAGGCATTGACCCTTTGTGTCCGCCTGGCGGACCGGTTGCGGGAAGAATATTCTTAGGATTTTAGGAACGCCGTTAAGACATCAAGGAGGTGTCGGATGCGGTTCGATCGATGGAGTTTGGCGGTCTTATTGATGGTTGGCGTTATGGGGGTGTCGCTGGCGCGCGCCCAGGAGAATAGCGAAGAAATGGCGGCGCCCTCGGCGCCGGCTGCTGAAGAGGCGCAGCCTGCCGAAGAGCCGGCCGTGGCCGAATCGCCGGCAATCCCGGCGGCGCCGGCGGACAGGGAAATGGAGTGGATCTGGGGCGAGGTCGTCGGAGTGGATGGGGCGGCCAAAGAGGTCACGATCAAACATCTGGATTATGACACCTATGAAGAAGCCAAGACCATTTTATCGCTGGACGAGAGGGCGGCCTATGAGAACGTTGAGGGCTTGGCGCAGATCAAGGCCGGTGACCACGTGACGGCCGATTATTATAAGGTCGGCAGCCGCAATGTCGTCGAGCTTCTGGTGCTGGAAAAAGATGAGTTGTTGACGGAAACCGCGCCGGGTGCCGAGATCCCGGCCGCAGCGCCGGCCGTGGATGTTCCTGCGCCTGCCGAGGTTCCCGTTGTCACGGAGCCCGCGCCGGGGTCGGAGGCTGCCCCTGCGTCCGTTCCGGTCGATGCTCCCATCGTCGCTCAGCCGGCGCCCGCTGAAACGCCTGTGTCTTCCGTTCCTGTCGATGCCCCGGTAGCAGAAAATCCGCCGGTCATGCTTCCGTCCGACCCGGCGTCCGCTGTTCCTTCGGTTGCTGAGGAGGTTCAGGTCCCTGCAGAGGTTTCTTCGCCGGTTGCGCCTTCTTCCGAGGCGTCGTCCGAGCCACCCCCGGCGCAGTAGGTTTTATCCGTTTAACTCAGGCGGGGTCTGCTTAGGCCCCGCCTTTTTTATCGAACTTGAGACTAACAGCCAGACTTGTAGTCTCAACTTTACGAACAAACTTGAGACTGGAAGCCAGACTCATAGTCTCAAGTTTGGCTAAGTCGCAAAGTTTCAAGGTCCCAAGGTTTCAGATGCCTTCGTTAAGACACAAACGTCTTTTCATTTTTGACCTGGATGGTACCTTGGTCGACGCTTACGGGGCTATCCATCGCAGCTTCAATTTTACGATGAAGCGCTTAGGGTATCCCTGCCGGTCGCGATCGGAGGTGACGCGCGCCGTCGGCCACGGCGACGTCAATCTGATCCGGCCTTTCGTCAGGCCCAAAGACCTGTCGCGGGCCGTTCGCCTTTACCGGACTCACCACCGCAAGGCCCTTAAGCGCTGGACTCGGTGGATGCCCCATGCCCGGCGGCTCCTGGTGTCTTTAAAAAAAGAGGGGCGTTTGGTCGCGATCGCCAGCAACAGGCCTACGCGGTTCACGCGCGAGATCGTCAAAGACGTTTTGGCAGCGGGCCATCTTTTCGATATGGTGCTCTGCGCGGACGTATTACCTACCCGTAAGCCTCACCCGCTGATCCTAAGGGTGATCCTGCGCAAGCTTGGGGTCTCAAAAGACGAGGCGGTGTTCGTCGGCGATATGGCGCTGGATATCCACACGGGCAAGAGGGCGGGGATGACGACCGTAGCCCTTCCGACCGGCTCCAGCCCGGCTGCTGAGCTCCGCAAGGCCGCGCCTGACCTTTGGGCCAGGGACCTGAAAGACCTTTTTAGGCGGTATCTGAGGGCCGGCCGACCGGCCCGAACCCGACCTTGACCTGCTGGGTGGGATTTGTTATAAGGAAATGAACAACCATGACGTAGGGGCCAGGCATGCCTGGCCCCTACGGAGACTGGCGATTGAGATAACCAGCCGGGTAGGTTGTTTCAAGAAGAGGGTTGTTATGTTCGTCTTATCTAATTTTCTGGCGGCTACGGCTCAGGTCGTTGAAGCGGTGTTGACCATCGTCTATTGGCTGATCATCATCCGGGCCCTCATCAGCTGGGTCAGCCCCGATCCGTTCAATCCCATCG
>JBFZAX010000067.1:0-9195 GCA_041308805.1 Candidatus Omnitrophota bacterium
GCCAGATGATCCAGCTTCCGTCGCGACTTTGGTCGTGGCGGACGAGCCATTCCCGGCGATCGAGCAATTCCTGATGCCGAGGCGTATGATATGCGATGCGCAACCGCCGCGGCTTCTCCCGGAGAGAAGCCTCCAGACTTTTTAACACGTTCTCCAGCGTCTTCTCGCCGAACGGATTGAACAGGAAAAGAATGGTCGCCTCGCCCAGATCGAAAGTCGCTGCGTCGGCATGACACAACTCTATAGGCGTCCGTTTGGCCCTATGCTTGGAAGAATTCCTCGCAGCTATCAAGTAATGCTCTCTCTCCAGCTCAACCCCGACCACTTTTTTCAGGCGGTAGGTCGCGGCGTAGGAAACGACCCTACCCTTCCCGCAACCCAGATCCACGAAGACATCTTCAGGCCCGAGTTCCAATGAACGCATCATCCTCTTCAGGGTCCCGTAGTTGAGGGATTGATATCCCCGCATGTCCTTGTGGAAACTCGGATCCTGCTCGGGATCCGGCAAGCATCTGCTACCGACATTAATACCGAACTTAAGATCATAATAGGCGGATTTAATAACGGCCAGGCGATCGCGCAGCCAATCGAAAATTTTTTTCATCGTTGTCGGAATGCTCGAAAAGATCAAGTATCCCCTCCTCTTCTCTATCTAAATGATGGGTCTCAATGTCTCAACGTGGTCTATAGTCTATAGTCTATGGTCTATGGTCAAAACCGGAAAGATCAAAGTCTAGTGACGGCAGGTTAAGGAGGTTACGAACGTTAAGAAGGTTAAGGATGTTACTGCGCCAAGCTTAAAAAAGAAGCAAGCTTTTGCCTTTTATCCTCACAGTAACCTTCTTAACCTCCTTAACTTTCTTAACCTACGTAACCTAAAACCGGTCTTTATCCATTGACCATTGACCAATGACCAATTCGCGTTAAGAAATCCTACAAAAACAGTTCCGAATCCGAAACCGTGATCATCACCTTTCCCGAAAAGTCCGGCGGCGGTGCATGATCATACTTGATCCAGTATGGCCTCTGGTCCGAAGGGCCACCCATCACCCACTTCTCGATCACCAGGGACTTATCCTGATTGTAGCGGATCGTCTCGACAAAGATCTTCTGGAGCAGCTCCAACCGGAAGATCTGCGCGTACTTTTCGATCCTGGCGATCGTCTCGCGGATCAGGGCCTCATCGCCGCTCGGCGTGCCGTGGATAAGGACCGAAATGGTCTTCGAAGGGTCTAGCGCCAACCGGTACTCGAGGATGATCGCCTCGTTTGAGAACGAATCGAAGTACTGGCCGACGACATCGCCTCCCGAGAGATCCTGCCCTATATATCCCAGGGCCTTGGCGCGCTCGTAATAGGCGCGGGCTTGGCCGATCTCGCCAAAAGAGGTCAAGTTATAAGCCAGATAATAGAGCGAACGCGGATGGTCGGGTTGGATGGCAAGCGCGCTCCTGAAATTCTTCACCGCCTCCTCCTTCATCCCCCTCTGGGAATACAAAAACCCTATGTTGAAATAGGACTTGGTATAGGTGTCCTCGTAATACGCCCGGTCGAGGAGGGTCGGATCGGTGCTGACCACGGCCTGGAACTCCTTGATCGCCCCGTCGGAATCACCCGACTGGATACATTTCAGCGCCCTCCGAAGATGGACGTCGACATCTTCCCTGGGACCGGCGAAAGCGGTGGCGACGGATAAAAAAAGGATCATAAACAGGGTGAGCACTCTCATCTTTCCTCCTGAGCTTAGTATTCAGTAGCTGGGTCGCAAAGTCTCAAGGTCTCAGGTTTTAGGGAACAGCGATCAGAGAACGGCGAACGGAACGGTTTATCGTAATGATACAAGACACTGTTCGCTGTTCCCCGATCTCCGACAACTCATTCATACCGCAACGCCTCGATGGGGTCAAGCCGGGATGCTTTACGAGCGGGCCAGAGCCCAAAAACAATCCCTACGAACAGCGAAAAAACAGTCGCCAGCGCCACGGAAAAAGCGGAGACCCGCACGGACCAGCCGGCGAAAAGATTGATAAGCGCCGAGATGCCGCCCCCCAGCAGGACCCCCGCGATCCCTCCGAGCAAGGCCATCAATACCGCCTCGATGAGAAACTGCACCATCACGTCCCTGTTGTTAGCGCCGATGGCCTTGCGCAACCCGATCTCGCGCGTGCGCTCCGATACCGACACCAGCATAATGTTCATGATCCCGATACCGCCGACCAATAGCGATATGGCCGCTATGGAACCCAAGAGCATGGACATGGTCTTTGTCGTCCCCTCCAGGGCCGCCCTGATCTCCGCCATATTGCGGATCTGGAAAGAATCCTCCCCGTCTTTGTTCAACCGATGCTCTTTAATGATCAGGTCGGACACGGCCTCCTGGGCTTCCTGCGTCAGATTCGGGTCTTCGACTTCCACATAGATGGAATCGACATATTCTTTGCCAAAGACGCGGAACATCGCCGTGGTAACGGGGATGATCACCTGGTCGTCCTGATCGCGGAATGTGCTGGCCCCCTTCGGTGGCAACAGGCCGATGACCTTGAAGCTGATCTGGTTCAGCTTCACCGTCGCGCCCACCGGATTGACCTCCCCAAAAAGCTCCCTGGCGACGGTCGGCCCGAGAAGGATGACCTTGGCCCGCATCCGGACCTCTTCGGGCGTGAAAAACCTCCCCTCGACCGGCGTCGACGCGCGCAGCGTCTCGAAATCCACGTCCACCCCTTCAACCTGCGTGTTCCAATTCTTGTTGCCAAAGACCGCCTGCCCGCGGCCCGTCACCGACGGACTCGCCCTTTTGACGAGGCCCGCGATCTTCGAGATCTTAGCGACGTCCTGCAGCGTGAAGCGTGTCACGGCGCCGGCCTCGAGGGCCACGCCATGGATCCTGGACGATCCGGGCCTCACGACGAGCAAATTGGAACCCAGCGACGCCAACTGCTTTTGGATGGACATCTTGGCCCCCTCGCCCAAGGCGAGCATGGCGATCACGGCGGCGACACCGATCAGGATCCCCAGGATCGACAAAAAAGAGCGCATCTTGTGGCCCATCATGGCCGCTCCCGCCTGACGCAAATAGTCGAAGAATTTGACCGCCCGGGCGGCGCGCGCGGACTCGGACAAGACGGTGAGGATCGCTTCGTCAGCCCGGCTCTCGGCGACCGTCGGCGCCGGGCCCTTTTTTTCGTCGCCGACGATCCTGCCGTCGCGCATGCGGATGACGCGCCGGGCATGATCGGCGACCTCCTGCTCATGGGTGACGACGATAATGGTCTTGCCTTGGCGGTGCAGATCCCGAAGGATCGCCATGATCTCCTCTTTGCTTTTGGAATCGAGGTTGCCGGTAGGTTCATCCGCCATCACGACCAGCGGATCGTTGACCAGGGCGCGGGCGATCGCGACGCGCTGCTGCTGGCCCCCTGAAAGCTCGTTGGGCCGGTGGTCCTTGCGGTCGTCCAAGCCGACCTCGGCGATGCGGCGCGCCGCGTTCTCCCGCAAGTGCCGCTTGCCCGCGTAGATCAAAGGCAACTCGGCGTTTTCCAGGGCGGTCATGCGCGGCAACAAATGGAATTGCTGGAAGACAAATCCGACCAGCCTGTTTCTCACGGCGGACAACTCCTCATCTCTGAGCGTGCCGATCTTTTGGACGCCGAAAGAATAAGTCCCGGTGTCCGGCCGATCCAACAGCCCCAACACATGCATCAGCGTCGATTTGCCGGAGCCGGACGGCCCCATGATAGCCACGAATTCACCGGCGGCGATGGAGACAGAAACATCCTGCAGGGCCTGGACCGCAACCTTACCCATCTGATACGTCTTTGAAACATTCCTGACGTCGATCATGATCGTCGGCGATTCGGCATGAACGGATTGGTCCCCCCGGCATCCTTAGGAAGGCTGTATTTTTTCGTCTTGAGGATCAGGGTGTCGTTCTCATTGACGCCCGAAATGACCTGGGTGTTCTTGTCGTCGCTGATCCCCGGCGTGACAGGCCGCCGGACAGGCTCTCCGCTCAGCCCCTGGCTGACCCACACAAAACTCTCCGCCTTGTCTTTCTGGACCGCCTCGGACGGGACCAGCAGCACCCCTTCCCGGCGCTCCTCGATGAAATCGCAGCTCGCGTTCATCCCTGAACGGAAGGACGGCGGGACTTCTTCCGGGACCAGATCGACTTCGTAGATCGTCACGTTATTGACGGCCTTGGATTCATAATAAATATGCTCCACGCGGGCTTGGATCTTTGTTTCGGGATAGGCATCGAGGGTCACCGTCGCCTTCTGGCCCAAGGAGATCTTGCCGATATCCGTTTCATCGACCTGCGCGCGCACGATCAAATGGTCCGAGAGGACGAAGACCGCATCGTTGGTCATCACGGACTGGCCCGGCTGAGTGGTGGCAACGATCACCTCCCCGTCAATGGGCGCTAAAAGCGGGATGGGCTTATAGGCGTCTTCCCAATACCGGAGCGTCTCTTCCCCCTGGCCGCGAGCGCTGTCCAACAGAGCCGCGCGCTCGGTCGAACTCATCCAGGCCAGGATGTCCGCGACCTTGACCTGCGCCCCTTCTTTGATCAAAACCTGCTCGATGCGGCCGTTGACCGGCGGTTTGATCTCCAGGCGGTTCTTCGGCAAAATGGTCCCTGTCGTCGTGATCGCCGTCTCGATCGCCCCACGGAACGGCTTGATCTCCCTGACGATCTCGCGGGAAGATGTCCGGCGGCCAGCCAGGAAGGTCGACAACAATATCGCAGCGGCGAGGACTGCCGCCCAAAAAGATCTCATCCAAAATTTATTCTTCATAGGCCAGTGTCTCTCCTTTCGCCAAGGTCCAGGCGGCCTGGGCCTGCAACGCGGCCGCCTGAGCCTCCAATAACGCCTGTTTGGCCCTTACCAGCTCATCTTCGATGATGGTCCAGTTGTCATAAGAGACCATCCCGATCGAGTATTGCGCCTGGGCGATCTTCGCCCGCTCTTGAGAGGCATCGACATATTTTTTTTCGACGCTTACGAAATCGGCGGCATTCTGCCATTCCGTCCATGTCTGGCGCAAAGAGACGATGATGCTGTCCCTCGCGCTGCGCTCATCGGCCTTCACTTGGTTCAAGACCGCCTGAGCCTCGGAGACCTGCGCCACGCGCAATCCCCCCTCGAAGAGAGGCAGCGAAAGCCCTAAACCCAGGTCCCAGCGGTCCTCCTGCGGAGGCCAATCCCCGCCCGTCTTGCCGGCGCCGGCCTGAGCGGTCACAACGGGAAAAAAATTCTGCTTAGCGGCAGTAAGGCCGAAAGCCGCCGCGTTCCTTTCCGCCGCCAATCTCTGCAGCGAAGGGTTCGTATCGACCAGGGCGGCGAAATCAGGCGGCTCGCCGATGGCCCCCTCCCCCTCCAAGTCCCCCTGGGCCCGAAGAGGCATGAACTCATTGCGCCCCATTTCTTTGCTCAACTGCGCCTGAGCGACCTCTACATTCCTTTTCGCGCGCTCAACCTGGAATTTCGCCGAGGCGAGATTGGCCTCGGCGTTCATCAAAGCCCCTTTGTGTTCCAGGCCCGACTCGTATTTCAAGGCGATCAAAACAAGGTTTTCTTTGCGGATCCGGGCGATCTCCTGGGCCACGCGGATCGATTCCTGGGTCTTCAACAAATCGATAAAAGCGCTGCGCAGCCGATATCTGACCTCGGAGGAGATAAAACGATAATTCTCCCGGGCGGCTTTGGTGGTCTCGACCGCGGCCTTGACCTCGCTCGCGGTCTTAAGCCCGTCAAAGACAAGCTGGGAACCTGAGACACCGTAGGCATAAGTGTCCGAGGCCTCCCCGGCTTTTGCCGTCGCGGCCGCCACACTGCCGGTCACCTGAGGATATAAAGAGCTGGCGGTGATCTTTTCGTTGGCACGGGATTGATTGACGCCTTCGACCGCCGATACCAGGTCAGGGTTGTTCTCGGCCGCCTCCCGCACGCAATCTTTCCACGTTAAAAGGTCTTCATCGGCATAGGCTGCGGAAAGGAACAAGGAGAACAGGATGCACGCAAGGACTTGCGCGATCCGGGAAGGGCGCATCTTGTTACATCTCATCATTGTTTCATTTTATATCAACCATCCGAGTGCCACAACATAAATCGACGCAACTTGTTATATTGCAAAACGATTCAGGAAATTTCGGTGAGTCGCTCAGCCACCGGTTTGGTCAATGGTCGATCGCTGAACGATGGATCTCCCCGTAAAGCCCCCTGCCTGCCGGCAGGCAGGCCTCCAGGGGCCACGGGGCAAGCAGGTTTCAGGGAATAGAGAACAGATAGTGTTCGTTGCGCCTCGTGTGTCTCGTGTCATGCACAGTCCTCATGGAGATACAGACTCATCTCGCGGGGCTGACGCGGGCTGCCTCTCTCAGGGACGCCTGCCTGCCGGCAGGCAGGCTCGATTTGCCCCGGCGAGGCAAAACTTCGCTCGCTTCCGGCCCTGCGCTCTGCCGGGATGTGAACGAGGGGCATCCGTGCCCGCTCCGGGCCTCCAGACGCCCTGCTACGCCGAAGGCTTCGCAGCGGCAGTCGCTCCGAAGCCTTGGCGAAGGAGGACGCCCTTCGAGAGGCAGCCCGCGCCATCCCCGCGAGAGGCGATGAGCTCAATCCGCGACCATCTGCGCTGGATCTGCGAATATCTGCGTTAAAAATTCTACAGGATAAATTGTTCATTGTTCATTTTTAATTGTTAATTATTCATTCACTCAACATCCCGGGTCGCGATCAAGTCCACGCCGAGGCCCAGAAAATCGGCAGTGACCACATCTCCGACGCGCACGGGCCGTTCGATCCGCAGCTTTCGGGCGGCGGCCGCGGCCTCGGCGATCCGCGCCTTGGGGATCGGCCCCCGCGTCCTGACCGGGACCATTTTCATCGATAACCCCTGCGCCAGGACCGTCGCCGTCAATATCCTCGTCGGATTTTCGACCTCGGTCCTGGCATATTCATCGCCCTTGGGGCATTGATTCCCGCTGACCGCAACAACTCGACAATTCTCCACATCGACAGAGAGCGCGCAACTCCTCGGACATTCAATGCAGGTCATTTTTTTGATCATTTGTCGTCCATGGTCGATACCGATCAGCCTGTTATCCCGTTGACCGGCTAACAGGCTAACGGGGAAGTCTCAACGTAGTCGATAGTCCATAGTCTATGGTCTATGGTCAAAACTGAAAAGCCTCATCGTTTTGCTTCGGCTTTTATCCATCGACAATCGACCATTGACCATCGACTATAGACGTATTCGCGTTAAGCGTCTCAATATCCGATTGGTCATTTGACATTACAAGCTCTTCAAATAAGCGGCGGCCATATGTCCGGCTGACGCGCTGTCGCGCGCGACCGCATCCGCCAGGTCATAGACCTTGAACGCGTTGCCGCACACGAACAATCCGGGGATAGAAGTCTTATTGACCTCTTCGGATACGGGGGAATTCGTCTTTTTGTCGAGCGCCACGCCGGCCATCTCTATCAGCTCATTTTCGGGGATAAGGCCGACAGAGACCAGCACGGTATCACAGGCCAGCGAAAATCCCGACCCTTCGACTTCACGAAGGTCCTCATCGACCCGCACGACATCGACTTTCTCGACCCTGTCCTTGCCGTGGATCCTGGCGATCTTATGCTGAAGATAAAGCGGTATATCGAAATCCTCCAGGCACTGGACGACATTGCGTGCCAACCCCCGGCTTTTGGGCTGGATCTCGACGACCGCCTTGACCCTCGCCCCCTCCAGCACAAAACGGCGGGCCATGATGAGGCCGATGTCGCCGGAGCCGACGATCACGATCTCCTCGCCCGGCAAAAGCCCCTCGATATTAATGAGCTTCTGCGCGAGCCCCGCGGAGAAGATCCCGGCCGGCCTCGTCCCGGAGATATGGACCATCTCGCGCGTCTTCTCCCGGCAACCGGTCGCCATGATGAGGGCTCTGGCCTTCACCGTCTCAACAGCGCCGGGCTTTAAATACGTCAGGGCCTTATCGGAGGTCAAGCGCACCACGAAAGATCTCAAACTGACCTCAACGCCGGAAAGACTCTTCACCTTCCTGACGAACCGGTCCGCGAACTCAGGCCCGGTCAGGACCTCTTTAAAACAATCGACCCCGAAGCCCGTATGGACGCACTGGTTGAGGATCCCGCCCAGATATTGGTCCCGCTCCAGAAGCAAAATATCTTCGATCCCGTCTTCCGCGGCCGCGATCGCCGCCGCCATCCCGGCCGGTCCGCCTCCGACGATCACAAGATCACGCTCTTTCATCGTCCCTGTCCTTTTTGACGATCGGTGAAGCGTCCCCCCGCTTAGTGACCTGCGTCAACGGGATCCCTTTCTCCCGGGCGAGGATCTTCATGATCCGCGTCGTGCAAAAACTCCCGTGGCAGCGGCCGGCCTGCGCGCGCGTCCTGAACTTGATGCCGTCGAGCGTCCGCGCGCCGCTCCTGATCGCGTCGCGCACTTCCTTGGCCGAGACCATCTCGCAGCGGCAGACGACATCGCCGTAGCCCGGGTCCTTTTTTACCAGCTTCTTCGTCAAAGAAAGCGGAATGGAAAAAAGATGCGCCATCTCCCGTTGCTGGCCGCGGAAAACGAGCTTCTTTCTCATCGCCAAACCGCTCGCCTTCAGCAGGCCAGCGACCATTAAGGCGATGGCCGGCGCAGCCGTCAAACCGGGCGACTGGATGCCGGCGACGTTGATGAACCCGGGCACGCGCGGCTCCCGCCGGATGATGAAATCATCCCCGGCCGTCGGCCGCAGGCCCGCGAAATAGGCGATGATATCCGCGCCGCTGATGGCCGGGATCATCTTCTGCGCGCCGGCGAGGACGTTGCGCAGACCTTCCTGCGACGTCGACAGGTCCTCCTTATCGCAGCCGCCCTGAGCGGTCGGGCCGATCATCGGGTTCCCGTCCGCTGTCTTGATCACCAGGATCCCCTTGGAAACCTTCGTCGGCAGCGGGAAAAGAAGGTGGTTGGCGATGCACTCTCTTTTCTTATCCAGGATGAACTCTTCTCCCTTGCGGGGCGTGATCGCAAAATCGTTGACGCCGACCATGCGCGCGACCTCATCCGCAAAGAGGCCGGCCGCGTTGACGACAAACCGGGCCTTGAAGCTCCTTTGCGCCGTTGCGATCTCGAAATCTCCGCCGGTCCGCGCGATATGCGTCACCCGCTGCCCGGCATGGATCTC
>JBFZAX010000068.1:0-10271 GCA_041308805.1 Candidatus Omnitrophota bacterium
GAGCAGATCCTTTGGGAAGTGGACGTCGAATGTCTGCCTACGCAGATCCCCGAAAAGCTGGAAGTAGAAGTCACGAACATGAAGATCGGCGATTCGGTCCATGTCAGGGACCTGGTCGCGCCGGCGGACGTTGTCATCAAGCATGATGCCGAAGCGATCGTCTTTTCGCTCGTGGCGCCCCATAAAGAAGAGCTGCCGGGCGAAGCGGCGGCGGAGGCTGGAGCGGAGGCGACGGAGCCTGAGGTCATCAAGAAAGAGAAGAAAATCGAGGAAGGCGCCGAAGAAGAAGGCAAGGGTGAGGCGAAGGCCAAGGGCGATGCGAAGGCCAAGGGCGAGACTAAGGCTTAGCCGTCCGCCATGTCGCCTTTCTCTTGGGGTGTTCGTCAACGCAGGACCCGATTGGTGGTGGGGCTCGGCAATCCCGGCCCCGCGTACCGTTCGACGAGGCACAACGCCGGCGCCCTCGCGGCGCAGAAGTTCGCCCGCATCCATGGCGCAGCCTGGCGGTCGCACCGTTCCTCCCGAAGCCTGGTCGCGCGCTTGAATGCGCGCGGCGGCGCCCTGTGGCTGGTCTTCCCGCAGACGTTCATGAACTGTTCGGGCGAAGCCGTCGCGTCGCTGGCCCGCCGGCAGAAGGTCGCCCCGGGGGATATTCTCGTCGTCTGCGATGATGTCGCGCTCCCGTTGGGGCAGATCCGGCTGCGCTCCCGGGGATCCAGCGGCGGCCATAAGGGATTGGCTTCGATCATCGAGCGGCTCGGCACGTCGGATTTCGCGCGCCTGAGGCTGGGCATTGGCGGGGGCGAGCCGGCCGGCGATCTGGCGGCGTACGTGCTGGAGCCATTTGCCAAGGACGAGAAAGAAGCCCTTGAGGCGATGTTGGCCCGGACCTGTGAGGCTATCGACCTGTGGGGAAAACAAGGGATAGAAGAGTGCATGAGCCGTTTTAACGCAGCCGCAAAGACAAAGGAAGGAGTCCGCTGAACGCATGAGTACGAAAAAATACGAAGCAATGTTCATCATCAAGCCGGACCTGAAAGACGAAGAGAAGACGGCGGTCATGAAGAGCATCAAAGAGCAGGTGACCAAAAATCAGGGCAGGGTCTCCGATGATCAGATATGGGCGGAGCGGCGCAAGCTCGCCTACGATATGTTTCCGATCGGCGGCCAGACCAGGTTCCGCGAAGGGATGTACTACCTGATCCATTTTGAGAGCCCGACCGCGTCGATCGCTTCTTTGCGAAGCACGCTGAGCCTCAACGAGAGCATCCTTCGGTTCATGATCCTGAGGCTCGAAGAGGCCGGGCAGGCCGCCTAGCGCCGGCAAAAGAAAGACGGAGGAACCATGGCGAATCTTAACAAAGTCCTTTTGATCGGGAATCTCACGCGCGACCCGGAGCTGCGTTATACGCCCGGGGGGACCGCGGTGGCGAATCTGCGGATGGCCACGAACCGCAAGTACAAGGATAAGACGGGCGAGATGAAGCAGGATGTCTGTTTTGTGACGGTGGTGGCGTGGGACAAGCAGGCTGAAGTGTGCAACCAATACCTGCATAAAGGCAGCCCCCTTTTCGTCGAGGGGCGGCTTCAGTCCCGCTCCTGGGACGGCAGCGACGGAAAAAAGCGCACCGTCCTGGAAGTGCGGGCGGAGCGCGTGCAATTCCTCGGCGGGCCTTCCGATCGGCCGGCGCCGGCCGCGGAAGAGGCCCCCGCGGTCCCCGCGCATGAGCCGAAGGCGCAGGAGCCGGGATCGACGCCTGAGAGCGACGACGTCTCCTGGGGACAGGATTTAGCGGAAGATATGAATTAGGCGAGGAGTCGATAGTCGATGGTCAATGGTCGATTGTCTATGGCCGTAACCGAAGTCGGAAGTCAGAGGTCCGAAAAATCTGACTTCGGGCATCTGACCTCGGACTTCGATCCTTCTGGTTTTGACCATAGACCATAGACTATAGACTATCGACTGATAGCTGACGACTGACGTCTGATGACTGACGACTAAAAAAACACGGAGGGCACATTGAGAAGAGAGCCGGATAGGGACCAAAAGACGAGGAAGCTGAAGGGCGGAAAGCCCGGAAGCGACCGCCGCGCGCGGCGCAAGAAGGACGATTTCGCGGGCGGCCGGTTGCGCAAGAAGACGTGCCGTTTCTGCGAGGAGAAGGTCAACGCCGTGGATTATAAGGACCTTCGCCGGGTCGAGCGCCTGGTGAGCGAGCGGGGCAAGATCCTTTCGCGGCGCATCACGGGGACCTGTTCCAGGCACCAGCGCATCGTCGAAGACGCCGTCAAGAAAGCGCGCTTCATGGCGCTGTTACCGTTCGTCAAGAAGTAGGAAGAACCGGAAAGAGGATGATCATGATCAAAGTGATTTTAAGAGAAGACGTCAAGGGCCTGGGCCGCACGGGCGACGTCAAGCAGGTCAAAGACGGTTTCGCGCGGAATTTCCTTCTGCCGAACGATCTCGCCTTCATGGCCACGGACCACAACCTGCGGCGCATCGAGCAGGAGAAGAAAAAACTTGAAAGCCAAAGGGCCCAGGAGAAGAAAAAAGCGCAGGAGCTGGCCGATCGGCTGGCGAATTTTTCCCTGACCCTGACGATGGAAGCTACGGAAGACGGCAAGCTCTACGGGAGCCTGACGGCCCAGGAGATCTCCCGGGCCCTGGCGGCCGAGGGGATCGCGTTGGATAAAGAGGATATCGTCCTGGCCTCTCCCATCAAAGAGCTGGGGATCTACGATGTCGAAGCGCGCCTTCCTTCCGATGTGACGGCGAAGGTCAAGGTCTGGGTCGTCAAGAAATAAGGGGATCCTCCGCGGTCCCTCTGGCCGGTGCCTGCCATGAAGAAAATCCCGAGACGTTCCGAGAAAGAGACCCCGGCGGTTTCGTCGCTGGAAAAACTGCCGCCGCAGAACCTTGAGGCGGAGATGGCCGTGCTGGGGTCGATGCTCATCGAAGAAGAGGCGATCTCCGACGCCTTGGAGTTGATCGACGCCGGCGCGTTCTACAAAGAGGCCCACCGCAGGATCTTTTCCAGCGTCGTGGAACTCTATGACCAGCGCAAGGCGGTCGACCTCATCACCCTCGTCGAAAAGCTCAAGAAAGAGGGGGTCTTAGACGAGGTCGGCGGGGCGAGCTACCTGGCGAGCCTCACCAACACCGTCCCGACCGCCGCCAATGTCCGCCATTACGCCCACATCGTCAAAGAGAAGAACATCCTCAGGCTCCTGATCAACCACGCTACGCGCATCGTGGGCGACGCCTACGCGACGGAAGAGAACGTCGACGAGGTCCTGGACCGCGCCGAGCGCATGATCTTTGAGATCTCGGACCGGCGCATCGAAGGCGGGGTCGTCAGCATCAAGGATATGATCAAGGAGAGCATCGAGACGATCGACCGCCTCTATCAGAACAAGGCCCACGTGACCGGTATCCCCACCGGTTACACCGATTTCGACATCAAGACCGCCGGGCTGCAGCCGTCGGACCTCATCATCGTGGCCGGCCGCCCCTCGATGGGCAAGAGCGCGTTCGCCATCAATATCGTCGAACACGCGGCGATCGCCGAGAAGGTCCCGGTGGCCTTCTTCAGCCTCGAGATGTCCAAGGAACAATTGACCCAGCGCCTCCTGTGCTCCCACGCCCGCGTCGACGCCCACAAGGTCCGCACCGGTTATCTGGCGGCCACCGACTGGCCGAGCCTGACGACGGCGGCCGGCAAGCTCGCCGAGGCGCCCATCTTCATCGACGATACGCCCGGGATCTCGGTCCTGGAGCTGCGCGCCAAGGCCCGGCGGCTGAAGTCCCATCATGATATCAAACTCATCGTGGTCGATTATATGCAGCTGATGCGCGGCTCGACGGGCGCGGAGAACCGCCAGCAGGAGATCTCCGAGATCTCCCGGTCCCTGAAGGCCCTCGCGCGCGAGCTGAACGTCCCGCTGATCGGCATCAGCCAGCTGTCCCGGGCCGTGGAGAGCCGCACCGACCACCGGCCCCAGCTTTCGGACCTGCGCGAGTCCGGGGCGATCGAGCAGGACGCGGATGTCGTCGTCCTGCTGATGCGGGAGGAATATTACAAGCCGATGGACGAGCAGTTCCGCGGCATCGCGGAGGCGATCATCGCCAAGCAGCGCAACGGGCCCGTGGGGACCGTGAAGCTCTCTTTCATCAAGGAATACACGCGTTTCGAGAACCTGGTGACCTTGAACGAGTAAGACCGGCCGCCCGTCCCCGGGCGGCTTTAAACCCGGCCCGAAAGGGCGGGCAAGACGGTTGACTTTGCCGCGCCGCGGCCTTATAATTGATTACAACCCAAGGATGCGAAAGACTCCTCTACCTTTTCTTCTGACTGCGGCGTTTTTTTGTTGTTGTGCCGCCATCGGTTCGGCCCAGAGCCCTGAGCCGGCCGAGGAATCTCCATCGGCTCCCCCCGCGCAGGTCAAATCCGTCGAGATCTCGGGCAACAAGGTCATCAGCACCTCAACGATCATCGCGAAGGTCAAGACCCGCGTCGGCCAGCCGTACTATCCCCAGGTGGCCCGGGAAGACATCAAACGGCTTTACGAGACGGGATTTTTTTCCGATATCACGCTGGACGTCAAGGAGGAGCCGGAGGGCCTGGTCGTGACCTTCCGGGTCGAAGAGCGGCCTGTCATCCAGGAGATCCGCTTCGAAGGCAACGCGGCCTTGAGCCGCGCCGCCCTCGTGCGCCTGATGAAATCGAAGGCCGGGCAGTACTTGAACTATTCGGTCCTGAAAGAGGACATCGAGGCCATCAAGAAAGAGTACGAGAAGAAGGGGGTGCCGGACGTCGGGGTGGAGTATCGCGTCGACCCGGCCGAAGAAGAGGAGAGTAAGTCCGTTGTCATCGTCGCGATCAATGAAGGCAAGCGCATCAAGATCCGCAAGGTCTATGTCGACAACAACTTTGTCTTTACGGACGACCAGATCATGAAGCTCATCAAGACGCGGCCCGCCTGGCTCATGAACGCGGGGGCCTTCAAGGAAGACCAGCTCGATGACGACCTGGAGCGCATTAAGGCGTTCTATCTCAAGAACGGCTATCTTGACATCAAAGTGGATTATCGCCTGGACTATGATGAGGCGGGCGACCTGCATGTCCGCATCGCCGTGGAGGAAGGCAAGCAATACAAGGTCGGCAGTATCGCCCTGGAAGGAAACGAAACCTTTTCCGATGAAGAGGTTCTGGGGAGCCTTAAGGTCTGCCTGGCGGGGGATACGTTCACCTATGACGCCCTCAGGGAGGACGTCGCCAACATCCAGGGGTTTTATTTCGGCCGCGGCTATATATTCTGCCAGATCAAGGAGTCGACCTCGCTGGACGCGCAGACGGGACGGGTGGATATCGCCTACTCTCTGGTCGAGAACGAGGTCGCCTACGTGGACCGGATCATGGTCCGCGGGAACCTCAAGACGAAAGACAAGGTCATCCGGCGCGAGATGCGCATCAGGCCGGGAGAGAGGTTCGACGGAGACAAGCTCAAGCGCAGCAAAGAGCGGTTGTATAACCTGGGATTCTTCGAAGAGGTGAATTACGACACGGAGCCCGGCACCGAGCCGGACCAGCGCAATCTCGTCGTCGACGTGAAGGAGGCGAAGACGGGGTCGTTCAGCTTCGGCGGCGGCTACAGCTCGGTGGACCAGCTCGTCGGTTTCGTCGAGATCGAGCAGCGTAACTTCGACTGGCGCAACTGGAAGACGTTCACCGGCGCCGGCCAGGACCTGAAAGTGCGCGCGGAGCTCGGCAGCGTGCGGCAGACCTATGAATTAAGCTTTACGGAACCCTGGTGGCTCGACCGTCCGGTCTCCGCCGGTTTCGATCTCTACAACCGCTATCACGAGGAAGACGACGATCTCGGTTACGGGTATAACGAGAGGCGCGTGGGCGGAGACCTGCGCCTGGGCAAAGAGTTCACCGAGTATATCAAGGGGGGCACGACCTATCGTCTCGAAAATGTCGACATATCGGACGTCGACGATGACGCGTCACAGGACCTGAAGAGCGAAGAAGGCGAGAATCTGATCAGCAGCCAGGAGTTTTACCTGACGCGCGACACGACGGACAATGTCTTCAATCCCCGCAGCGGGCTGGTGTTGAGCGGCTCTTTTGAGATCGCCGGCGGCCTATTGGGCGGCGATAAGGATTACACCAAACTTTTTACCCTCGTTACGAAATATATCCCGCTTTTCGGCAAGGGCGTATTGCAGCTCCAGTTGAGGGGAGGCGTCGCCTGGCCTTTTTCGGACCAGCCGAGCGTGCCTATTTACGAAAGGTTTTACGCGGGAGGCGCCAATACGATCCGCGGCTATGAAGAGCGCAGCGTCGGTCCGCTGGACCCGGTCACCGACGATCCGCTGGGAGGCGAGTCGTTGTTGATCGGCAACAACGAATACACCAACCCGATCATCGAGTTCATGAAAGCGGCGGTCTTTTTGGACACCGGGAACGTCTGGACGGAGGCCTCGGATTTCGCGTCCGGCGGATATAAGAGCGGCGTTGGTTTCGGCGTGCGGGTCAAGACGCCCGTCGGGCCGCTGAAGCTGGACTACGGCATCCCCCTTGATGAGGTGTCCGGCCGCGACAAAGAAGGGCGCTTCCATTTCAGCATGAGCCACGGATTCTAAGACAGCGGACCCCCGAGACAGAGAGCAAAGAATATCTGCCGGCAGACAGGCCGGACCTAACCAGTATCATCAACGGCAACCCAGGGGAGAAGAGGAGGAGTCAGATGGTAAGACGAGTTTTGGTGGTGATCAGCGCATTCGTATTGGCAGGCGCGTTCTTCGCAGGGGTCGATCAGGCGTATGCCGCCGGGAAGATCGCCTACGTGGACCTGGCGCAGGCCTTCGATAAATACGAGAAGACGAAGACGTTTGACGAGACCTTGACGGAAGTCCAGACCGCCAAGGAGAAAGAGCTCGAGCAGATGGCCAACGAGATCAAGGCGATCGAGGACAAGATGTCCCTCTTGAGCGACAAGGAAAAAGAGGCGAAGAAGAAAGAGATGGATGAGAAGACCAAAAAGCTCAAGCAGTCCAGCCAGCAGATCGCCCTCGACCTGCGCAAGGACCGCGACGAGAAGCTCAAGGAGATCCTGCAGGATATCGAAAAGGTCATCCAGTCCTACGCCCAGAAGAACGGCTACGATTTCGTCCTCAACGATAAAGTCCTCCTCTACGGCGCCGCCAGCGCGGACGTGACGCAGGATGTCGTCGATCAGCTCAACGCCGACTACCAGCCCGCCAAGAAATAAAGGCCGCGCGAGGATATGGCTAAGACATTACGCGAGTTAGCGGGTCTGGTCGAAGGGGAGGTGGTGGGCGACGCCGATACCGTCATCTCCGGTTGCCGGGGCATCGAAGACGCCGGACCGGGGGAGATCACCTTTGTCGCCAACCGCCGCTATTACTCCCTGATCCCTCAGACGCGGGCCGGCGCGATCATCGTCCCTAAGGACGTCGCCGAGGCGCCGAAGCCCATGCTGCGGGTCGCTGACCCGTCGCTCGCTTTCGCGCAGGTGATGGCTGCCCTGCATCCGGTCGTTATGAAACATCCCGAGGGGATCCATGAGACCGCGGTGGTGGCCAAGAGCGCGCTCCTCGGCCGCCGCGTCGCCCTGGGGCCTCATGTGGTCGTGGAAGAGAACGCCCGCATCGGCGACGATACGGTCCTCTACGCGGGCTGTTATGTCGGCCGCGATACCAGCATCGGCGTCCGGTGTCTTCTTTGGCCGAACGTCTCGGTGCGCGAGCGCGTCGTCATCGGGGACCGCGTTACCATCCAGAGCGGCACGGTGATCGGCTCCGAAGGGTTCGGCTACGTGAACGTGGGCGGCGCTTATAAATTGATCCCCCAGGTCGGTTCGGTCCTGATCGAGGATGACGTGGAGATCGGTGCGAACGTCACGATCGACCGGGCCCGCTTCGACAAGACCGTCATCGGGCAGGGGACGAAGATCGACAACCTCGTCCAGATCGCGCACAATGTGGTCATCGGCCGCCATTGCATGATCGTCGCCCAGGTCGGGATCTCTGGCAGCACGCGCCTAGGCGACCGCGTGACGCTTGCCGGACAGGCAGGCCTGGTGGGGCATATCACGGTCGGCGACGGCGCCATCGTCACGGCTCAGTCAGGAGTGCATAAGTCCATTCCGCCGGGCGCCATCATATCCGGCTATCCCGCCGGGCCGCACGAAGATTTCAAGAAGAACAGCGCGTATATCCATCGGCTTCCGGAGCTTTCGCGGGCCGTCAGGGAATTAGCCAAGCGCGTGGAAGAGCTCCAGGCCCGCCTGGGTCCGGCAGCGCCGCCGACGAAATAGGCAAAGAAGACGAAAGAAGGACCGATGAAGCAGCATACCATCGCCAGAGAGATCTCGCTTAAAGGGGTCGGATTGCACACGGGGCATGCGGTCGTTGCGACCCTGCGGCCGTTGGGGCCCAACATGGGGGTCGTGTTCCAGCGCCTCGACCTGCCCGGCCGGCCGCTGATCAAGGGAGACTTCAGTTCGCTGCTCGTCCAAAAAGACAATCCCCGCCGCCGCACGATGATCGGCGCCGGCGCAGCCCAGATCCAGACGATCGAACATCTGATGGCGGCGCTGGCTGGCCTCGGGGTGGACAATGCTTTAGTCGAGCTTGATACCGACGAACTCCCCGGCCTCGACGGCAGCTCGCTGGGTTTTGTCCGGGCGCTCAAGGACGCCGGTATCATCGAGCAGGACGTGGAGCGCCGGGTCTATAAAGTCCCCGCTCCCCTGTGGGCCTCGGACGACCATGCGTCGTTGGCGATCTTGCCCTGCGCGGATTTCCGGGTCTCTTACACCCTGGATTACGGACATTCCTTCCCGAGTACCCAGTATGCCGATTTTGTCATCACGCCCGAGGTCTTCGAAGCTGAGATCGCCCCGGCCCGCACCTTTTGTCTTCAGGAAGAAGCGGACACGCTGATCAAAAGCGGTATGGGCAAAGGGGCCACCTATGAGAATACGCTGGTCATCTCCGCCGAGGGCGTCGTCAAGAATCAATTGCGTTTTAAGGATGAACTGGTGCGCCACAAGGTCATCGACCTGATCGGGGACCTGTATCTTTTAGGGATGCCGCTGAAGGGTCATATCATCGCCAATAAGAGCGGGCACGCGCTGAACATCCGTCTCATCCAGAAGATCCAGCAGCAGATGGAACAGCATCAGATGAGCGCCGTCAGGTCCGTGGCCGGATTTCCGGAGGCCGACCGGATCGACGCGGCCTCGATCATGAAGATCCTGCCGCACCGGTATCCTTTTTTGCTCGTCGACCGGGTCATCTCCCTGGAGGAGGGCCGCCGGGCCGTCGGGATCAAGAACGTGACCGTCAACGAGCAGTTCTTTGAAGGCCACTTTCCCGGACGGCCGGTGATGCCGGGGGTCCTGATCGTCGAGGCGATGGCGCAGGTCGGCGGCGTCCTGATGCTGAGCCCCGCGCAGAACAGGGGAAAATTGGCCTTTTTTATGGCGGCGAACAACGTCAAATTCCGAAAGCCCGTGGTCCCCGGCGATCAGCTGCGCATCGAAGTGGAGATCGGCAAGATCCGCTCTAAGACCGGCCAGGTCTTTACCAGGGCCTATGTCGGCGACGATCTCGCGGCCGAGGGCGAATTGATGTTCGCTCTGGTGGAGCAATAATATCCCATGACGACGGTCCATCCTTCAGCGGTGGTTTCCGCCCAGGCGTCCCTGGATACCCAGGTGGCGGTGGGCCCTTACGCGGTCATCGGCCCCGGCGTGCGGATCGGCCGCGGCACGCGCATCGGCAGTTTTTGCGTCCTGGAGAACGATACGACGGTCGGCGAAGATTGCCAGATCTTCACGGGCGCCGTCATCGGCAGCGTCCCTCAGGACCTCAAGTATAAAGGAGCGAAGAGCGCGGTCGTGATCGGCAATGGCAATATCATCCGGGAGTACGTCACGGTCAATCTGAGCACCGAGGAGGGGGCGCGGACCGTCGTCGGAGACAACAATCTTATCATGGCGTACAGCCATATCGCCCATGATTGCCGGGTGGGAAATCATTGCATCATCGCCAACAGCGGCACCCTCGCCGGCCATGTGACCATCGAGGACCGGGCGGTGGTCGGGGGCCTGGTGGCCATCCATCAGTTCGTGCGCGTGGGAACGCTGGCGATGATCGGCGGTTGTTCGAAGGTCGTGACGGATATCCCGCCCTACTCGACCTGCGACGGCCATCCCGCGCGTTTCTACGGCTTGAA
>JBFZAX010000069.1:0-3037 GCA_041308805.1 Candidatus Omnitrophota bacterium
CGTTCAGGGCGGCTAAGTTGAGATCTCGGCTCAGTAAGTACCTGGGCGGGGAGAATGGCGCCAGCTCGCCGTTGTCGGGTTCGCCGGTTCGCCGGTTGGCCGGTTGGCCGGCTGTGAACGAGTTGTCAGACGGCAGTCCTTGGTCGTCAGACATCGGTCAGAAGCTAAAAAATTTATCCCCGCAAGAAAGCGCTACCGCGGGGCTCGGGGGATCGAGTTCGCCGGTGAATCAGCTGTCAGCTGTAGGGGCCAGGCATGCCTGGCCCCTACGTTGGGTCGGGGGCTTGGGCCGGATGTGGCTTGCGCTCAGTCGTCGCATCCTGCCTGTTGTTTCGCGCACCGCCGCCTTCCTCGCCATGGCCTCCTTAGCCCATGCCGACGATCTTGAAAAGGTCGCTGAAGCGGTCTTGGTGACTTTGGCCATCGGGATACCGTCGCTCGTTTTACTGTTCGGCGGCATTCTTTTCATGATCTACTTGATCGATGACGATTTGGAAGCGGAGGTGAGGAACGATCGGCAAGAAACGCGTCGGTCTATCCGTGCTCCCAGACGACGGGCCGAAGAGGGAACCCTGGAAGCACAGCTGCAGGGATTAGCCGAAATACCGGCCGACATCCGCAAGGATGAGCGCTTAAGGATCGCGTGCCAGATCGTCCGGGAGAAGGAGAGCGGGCGGATCGAAGAGGGCGCGCTTGATGCCTGGGAATTTCGTCAGTCCCTCTCTGATCTTTTGGAGCAGTTGGTCTATACGGCTGCTCCAAACCCCGTGATCGAGAGCATGCGGTCAGTGATCGGGATGTTGAGAGAAAAGATCCGGAATGCCTATGGCTGGGCTTTCGACGATGAGGCTTATGGGGATTCGCCTTTCATGGGTCAGAAGATCTATCAGGTGAACCGAGCCCTCGGCGTGCCCATCGAGCGATTTGTCATGGACGCTGATGGTTACGTCGTCAACGACGCGGCTTTGGCCCGGGACACAGCTCACCGAAACCCGTTGGTGCGGATCCGGGCCGCTTCGTTGGCCGGCTATGCCATGGCGTTCCCCTCTGTTTTAGGATCCTATTTTGCCACGGCGTTGAGGCCCTTGCTGGAAGATAAGGTGCCTATTGTAAGGCAGGCAGCGGCGCGGTCCCTAAGACGGATCTGGCCGGTTCTGGAAGAGGAGCTTGATGAATTCACGAAGCGTTGGATGTTGAACCATATGGCGAGGATCGATGATGAGTTCCTGGCTGAGATCGATGCCCGAGAGGCTTTGCCGGTCGCAGGATTCGCTCAGAGGCTCATCGATAGGAAGCTCGAGGAATCCCGTTCAGCGGCGGGAGTCATGCCTCATTGGAACCAGCCTACCATCGCAGGGGCAGGGAGCCAGGTCGAAAGGCTCAAGAAAGCGATCTCCCTGCAGGGGCAAAATATCCTTCTTCTGGCCAAGCAGATCCTCCTGGATGATATTCCCCCGATGAAGGAAACGTTCGCCACAGGGGTTACACAGAACGGCCCGATCGTTCTGGCGCTTCAAATGCTCGGTCAGGACCCAAGCCCTGGATCCGCTCAGCTCCTGTCCATCGGCCTTGGACATCCGCACAGAGAGGTCAGAGAGGCGGCTGTTGAATCTCTTGTCGCCTGGAGCGAATCGCAGGATTTCGATTCAGCGTTGGACGCGGCAGAAGTCTTGAAACGCGGGCTCGAAGAGATTATGTCCTTCACTTACATGAAGTTCGCCAGCGCTTTTGTCGATGTTCTTGCTCAGCAAGTGAGACTTTTGTTCTCTTTGAGCGTAAAAGTTCCAGGGAAGTCCATAGACCGTGCCCGGAGCGAAGTATATCATACGACCGAAAAAGAGAGGATCGCTTTGTCTATCGGCGATGTCCTCTCCATCAATCCCTCCGACGAAGATCTTTTCATTCAACAACGAGCTATGGAGATCATTTCGATTCTTGTCAATGCAGGCCTTTTCGGAGAGGAGAGTCGGGGCCTTTTCGAGGAACAGGTTGCGGGTCTGCGGATGCGTTCGGACAAACAACCCGTCCTCAAACGGTTCGGCTGGATCCGCTATAAGAGGACGGTCGACATGAAAACTCCTGCCCGGAAGTTGTTGAATGTACTGGATGAGAACGGCTTGATTTCTTTGGGCGAAAAGGGATCGTCCTCTCCTGTTTCTCAGCCGCATGGTCGCGCAGTAGGGGCAAGACGTGTATTGTCTCTACGGGGGGCTTTGAGTCTGCTCGACCCGCTGCACGCTGTACGCAATATTCTGTACTTTGTTCCTTCGCGTTTCGCCTCGGACCTCGGATTTCCGACTTCCGACTTCGGCATATCTTCCGCGATTGCGCCTATCCAGCCCCGCGCGCCGGATGGAGTCTCTCTCGACCTCTTTTCCGCAATTCAAGATCATTCCTTCATAGTGTTTGATCCGATTCATTTCAGACAAATCTCCAGAAATATCTCTTCAGGCGCGCCCCCCCGCCGGAGTTTTGCTTTTGGCCTTGGACTATCGACCATCGACCATCGGCTATCGACTCTTTCGGACATAGGTTTTTCAAAAGCCAGCTCTCCCGTAAAAATGAGAGCCGGCGAGCCGATTGAACTTTCTTTCGGCAACAGGCTGAGCGTCGACGATCTGATGAGGAGCGGCGCCGCTCATCAGCTCGAAGGCGCCAAGACGGGAGACCATATCCTCGGGTTTGCCGTTCATCATCTCGGGCCCGTCGATCCGGTCGTGCGGCACTACGATCTCCTGGAGAGAGTTTTCTCGGAATTGATCGCGAATGTGAGCATGGATCATGACCAGAAGGAGTACAGGATCATTGCTGATATCTATCTGTTCCCTGAGCGCGCTATCCGCATGACCATCGAGCAAGCCAGGATAGGCAACGGCTGGGAAGTCCTGAAGAAGGTGGCTTCGAGGTTCGAGGAACAAGGCCCCGCTTATCTTAAGGATATCGCCCGGCGCCGGGCCGATGGCACGCTCACGGGGAACGGAAAGGCCTTTTTAGAGCTCGAAGAATTGTGCCGGACGGGCATGAACTTTGTCTTGAG
>JBFZAX010000070.1:0-7834 GCA_041308805.1 Candidatus Omnitrophota bacterium
ACGTGCGCGATCAACAAGATCTGCCAGCATATCGAGATGCAGCCGGATGAGGTCATCCTCGTCACCCTGGCGGAACATCACTCCAACATGTTGCCGTGGCGGGTTAATTGTCCGGTGGAATACGCGGATGTCTTCGATGAAAATGGCAATTTCCTCTACGAAAAGCTTCAAGATAAGCTTCGGACGGTCAAGAAGAGGGTGAGGTTGGTCGCGATCACGGGGGCTTCTAACGTGACGGGGAGCATGCCCCCTATCCGCGAGGTATCCGCCCTCGTTCACGACCATGGCGCGGAGCTCCTCGTGGACGCCGCGCAGCTGATCGTCTCGCGGCCGGTGGACATGCTCTCGTCGCGCGACCGGGAGAGGATCGATTATCTCGTTTTCAGCGCGCATAAGATGTACGCGCCTTTCGGTATCGGCGTCATCATCGGCCCGCGCCGGACTTTCCTGAACGGGCGTCCGGATCTCGTCGGAGGCGGCACCGTCGACCTGGTCACTTTAGAGGATATCCAATGGACGGACCTGCCGGAGCGCGAAGAGGCGGGGACGCCCAATCTTCTGGGCGTGGTCGCCCTTGCCGAAGCGATCGACGTTCTTCGCGGCATCGGCTGGGAATTTATCGTCAACAACAGCAGGATGCTGACAAAAAAGATGCTGGAAGGCTTAAGCAGGCTTCCCGGGATAACCGTCTACGGGAACAGCGACCCCGGATCGGCGGTCGATCGCGTGGGGAACATCTCTTTTAACGCGCAGAATCTCCCCCATGGGCTCCTGGCGGCTGTTTTGGGTTACGAATGGGGCATCGGCGTGCGCAACGGCTGTTTCTGCGCGCAGCCTTATGTGACCAAGCTGCTGGGGTTTGACGAACAAGCGATCCGGGATTATTCAGCGCTCATCCGTAAAGGCGATCGGACTTCGTTGCCGGGGATGGTGAGGGCGAGCCTCGGGATCTATAACACCGAGGAAGAGGTGAACTATTTCATCGAAGCGTTGAGATCGATATTGGAGAAAGGTCCGCGGGCGCGCTACGAGATGGACCTTCGCACCGGAGGATACGCGCCGGCGGGCGGGGGTCCGGATCTTGAGGGATATTTTTCTGTTTGAGCGTCGAGAGACTGCGCCGCTGCGTCAGCCCTAAAGGGGTTCGAGATGGCGAATTACGGCATTTGTACCCGGTGCAAAAATACCGTCCCGGTCGAACACGTTGAAAAAGAGGGCCAGAGATACCTCAAAAAACGATGTCCGCGATGTGGGGATTCGCTCTCCCTCATTTCCAGCGATGCGGCGCAATACCGGCGCAAGAGAGATTTTATGGCCGGCCGGGAGTATCCGGGCTGCGACATGGATTGCCTGGCCTGCAAACACAAGGATCCGGACCTGGTGTTCATCGAGACGACGAACCGCTGCAACATGAATTGTCCGATCTGCATCACGAACGTCCCTTCCATGAAGTTCCAATTCGAGCCGTCCATGGAGTATTTCGACAAGATCTTCCGCCATTACGCTTCGTTCCCGAGGCGCCCCCATATCCAGCTCTTTGGCGGCGAGCCCACGATGCGGGAAGACCTCTTGGAAATCATCGAATTGGCAAAATCCTACGGCTTCAAAATACGGCTCGTGACCAATGGCCTGAGGCTCGCGGACGAGGCGTACGCCAAGAAGATCATCGATTCCAACATCGTCGTTCAGATCGCCTTTGACGGGCTCAAGCGGGAGATGTACACCAAGTTGCGCAACCAGCCCGGGTCCCTGGACCTGAAATTGAAGGCGCTGGAGAACCTTTCCCGTCAGAGGAAGAGGAAGGTCATCCTGATGACCGTCCTCGACAAGCAGTTCAACGGCGACGATATGCCGGAATTCCTGAAGTACTGCCTGAAGCGTCCCCAGATCCGCGGCATATTTCTGATGCCCCTGACCCAGGTCTGGTCCGACGAGCGGCTGGAATACAAGCCGCAGCGGACGACACAGGAGGACGTCGAGCATATCCTCGAGAAGGCGGTCCATGGCCCCGTGGAGTTCGTTCCCCTGGGGTCCTGGGAGTTCAATAACCTGGAAAAGGCTTTTAACCAGATCCTGTGGCCTTTCACGGGCGTGCATCCGAACTGCGAGAGCTTCACTTATCTCATCCCCCAGGAGGGGAGGTTCGTTTCGATCTCGTATTACCTCAAGCACGGCTTCTTTGCGCTCATCGACGATATGAGAGAGTTCGACCGCAGGATGAGACGTCATCTCTCAAAGCCGCCGGCGATTTTCAAGATGTTCGTTATCATCGGTCTGAAAAGGCTTTTTCTCAAGCATTGGAACTTCGGCGCTTTGATCGGGGCCAAGGGGTGGCGCGCGGCCGGGCGCTGGATGCGGTTTCTCGGCAAGCTGATCATCGGCAGGAAGTTCTGGGACGTCTTCCATCAGGAGACGACGATCAAGAACCGCAAAGGCACGCTGCAGATCGTCCTTCTTCCTTTTGAGGACGACGATATCCTGGAGAGCGAGCGGCTGGAGAAGTGCACGTCGTGCTTTGCGTATATCGACGTTAAGACCGATACGGTCAAATCCATCCCTTTTTGCATCTGGGAAAAATATAAGAAGCCGATCATGAGTGAGATCGCCAAAAAATACAACAAAGAAGGCTTTGGGCAGGGGTTGTCCGAGGACGGGCCCCGCAGCGAAAAGAAGGCGGTTGTCTGAGGCGTCCCGCCGGCTGACCCGAGCGGACCATTCGTCTGAGAAAAAAAGAGAGGGAGAGGCATATGAACATGGGGATGTGCGATAAATGCGGGAAGGTCGTTCCCGTGACGCATCAGCAAGAAGGCGGCAAAGAGTATCTTCATAAGAATTGTCCGGATTGCGGATTGGTGGTCACACTCCTCTCCGAAGACGCGGCCCGTTACCGGGAAAAGAGGCGTTTTATGGACGACCGTGTCTATGAGGGATGCCATATGTCCTGCCTGGATTGCGTCCATAAGGTCCCGAACGTCGTATTTGTCGAGACGACGAACCGGTGCAATATGAATTGTCCCATTTGCATCACCAATGTCCCGGCTATGGGGTTCCAGTTCGAGCCGCGAATCGAATTTTTTGACAAGATATTCAAGTATTGTTCGCAACTCGCGCATCCTCCTTCCATCCAGCTCTTCGGCGGCGAACCCACGATGCGGGAAGACATGTTCGATATCATCAAACTGGCGAAGTCCTACGGCCTTATCGTGCGCATCGCGACCAACGGGCTGAAGATGGCGGACAAGGCCTATGCCCAGAAGGTCATCGAGAGCGGAGCGACCGTCCTGATCGCTTTTGACGGGTTCAGGGAAGAGATGTACAAAAGGCTGCGCGCCCATCCCGAAGCCATGAAGCTGAAGCTCCGGGCCCTGGAAAACCTCGCCGGGCACAAGAACGGGAAAGTGGTCCTGATGTCGGTGATCGACAAGCAGATCAACGGGGATGAGGTTCCCGAGCTGCTGGATTTCTGCGTCGACAAGCCTCATATCCGCGGCATCTATTTCATGCCCTTGACGCATGTCTGGTCCAAAGACAAGCTCGACTACGGGCCTGAGCGCACCACCCAGGAAGACATCGAGCATTTTGTCAACAAGACGGTGGGAGGGGTTGAGTTCGTTCCCATGGGCTCGCTCGAGCTCAACAATATCCAAAAGGCCCTGGGCCGTGATGTCATCACCTTTGCCGGGGTGCACGCCAATTGCGAGAGCTTTACCTATCTTATCCCCCAGGGAGATAAATTCGTCTCCGTATCCCGTTTTTTAAAACATGGTTTTGCGGCCTCTGTCGCCGATCTCAGGGCGCTCGATAAAAAGGTGGGCAAGCGTATCTTAAAAAAACCCGCGGGGTTCTGGGGGAAGGCGTGGGTGAACATGGAGCTGGTGAAAGTTTATCTGAGGCATTGGGATTTCGGCGCCATGGTGGAGGCGAGGGGGCTGCTCGCATTTCTGCGATGGATGCGGATCCTCGCGAAGCTCGCCCTGGGAAGGGACTTTTTGCAGGTGGCGCGCGAGGAGACGGTGTTCAAGCATCCCAACGTCGTCCTGGAGGTGATCATTCTCCCCTTCGAGGACAGCTATACGCTGGAAAGCGAGAGGCTGCACCTGTGCGCGTCGTGCTTCTGTTACGTGGACGTGGAAGATGACACGGTGAAGTCCATCCCGTTCTGCATCTGGGAAAAATACAAGAACGTGGTCATGAAAGACATCGCCAAAAAGTACAATAAGGACGGCTACCGCCAGGGTCTTTCCGACGGGAAAGAGTCGGGGAAGACAGGCGAAAAGGACCGGGAGTGCGTCTCTTTTTCGTAGCGGGAAACCAGCCTTTCCCGGATGAGGAAAAAGAGAGAACAATTGCCGCCGGGTTTTATCTGTTGCCTATCGGATGAACCATCAAGAGAGACAAGCGAGAGCAGGGTCGCCAGGCCGGGCCGAAAGGTCCGGTTTTTTGTTACGGAGGCCTTTTGCTTCCTCGCCAGAGCTCCCGGGGCTTAAGCTTGGAGGGCGCAGATGTTGAATAAATATCATTTTGACCGGGTGAGCGCAGGCGTGATCGTTCTTTGTGTTGTCCTGTATCTGCTTATCTCGTTTTCTTCCTGGAACGAGCCTATCATGGGCGATGAGGTGTGTTTTTTTATCGCGGCGAGGGAGGTCTCGGACGGCTCGATGAGGGGCTCCTCGTATGGATTGTGGCATCCGCCGCTTTATGTGCACCTTTTGGCGCTTTTGGAAAAAACGGTCGGCTTGGACGCTTTCACCGCGCGGATCCCCGGGCTGGTCTTTTTTGTCGTTTCCCTCGTTCTCATTTATCTGCTCTGCCTTCAGCTCTGCCGGGATCTGCCTTTCCGCCGGCAAGTCGGATGGGCCGCCTGCGCGCTTTATGCGCTCAACCCTTTTTCGGTCCGGGGATCCCTGCTGGTGGATATTGACGGCACGGTCCTGAACGTCCTGCTTTTAGCCATGATGGTCGCCTTCTCCCGGCGTCCCGCTCAGGGCATGGGCTTGCGCGCGCGGATCGGTTTTTCGGTCTTCTGCGCGGTCGTGCTTTGGGCCAAGTTCCCGGGGCCGTTGCTGTTCTTCGGCGCGATGGTCCTGTATTCCCTTGTCCGCAGGGAATTCATCCAGGCCCGGGTCTGGGCGTCTATTTTTGCGGGCGGGGTTGTATTGTTCCTATTGAGCTGGTACGGCTATTGTTTGGTTTTCGAAAGGGATTTTGCCGCGGTGTTCAACAGTCCGAACGTCGCGATAAAGAGTCTGTTGTCTTCGGAGGGAAGGGTCCTTGCCCGGCTGGGTTTTCTCAGGAATATAGGGGCGCCCATCATCTGGATCTCTCCTTCATTGGTGGCGATGGCTATCCTGGCGTTTGCGAAGATCTCCAGACAAAAGGATGTTTCCGGGATGTTCTTTTCACTGTCGCATCTGGTGAGTTACGGCCTGTGCGTCGCTTTGGCGTATATATTCATCGGGGGCGTCACCCATTCTTTTCCGAAATATCATCTGGCGGTCATGCCGGCCCTGGTCATCGCGGCCGCCTATTATTGGGTCGGCGCCTTCCGGGGGGCGCGCGTTCCGGCGGTATCGATGGGGGTGGTCTTTGCCGTCCTCGTGATTTTTTATATCGCTGCCGTTCAGGATCCTCTTTATACCGTTAATTATGCTTTAAGAGAGGACCTCATTCTGCGCGAAGGCCGGTCGACGGTAAAGATATTGGTCCGGGAAGCGGTGCAGGTATGCCTTATCGTTGTCCCGGTCGCGCTGGGGTGGGGGTGGTGGCGGAGGCGCCGCGCCCCGGGGCCGTTGTTGTTATCGTTGGGCGTCACGGCTCTCGCGTGGAACGCGGCGCTTTCGGTCGTGCAGGCCCGGGCGCCTTATCATACGGTTTATTGTTATGGGGCGACCGGCGTGCGGGAGGCGGCAGCGTTCATCCTCGCGCACACGGGTCCTGCGCGTCCGATCTTCGGCGCGCCTGAATTCGTTGAGCTGGCTGATGGGTCGAGGGTGTCGTATACCTTGAGCAACCCCCACTCAAGCCTTTACCGCGGGCCTGCGGAATTCATCGAAGGGTTGCGCGAGGGGCGCATCCCTTGCGTGGCCTATGGGATCGCCAGCAATACCGTCGCGCAGTACAGGAAGATCTTTAACGATCCCCGGGTCCGGGAATTTTTGCGTCAGGAGTATGTCAGGCACGATTTCGGGTCGAGTACCGTTTGGCTGATCAAACAGGAGGCCGGTCCCTGAGGCCGCCGGCCTTCCCGGAAAAATCCGCCCGAAAACCGAAAAAATCATTAACGGGGCAGCGCGGGAGGATAGTATACTGAAGACCAAGGGTCAAGCGAAGAAAGCGGCAGGGGTCGTCAACACGAGGAGGGGCGATGGCGCAGCACGAAGATCTTAAAAAGATCATGGACAATATCGAGAAGGTGATCATCGGCAAGCACGAGACGGTCAAGCTGCTGCTCGTCGGCTTATTGACCAACGGACATATCCTCATCGAAGACATCCCGGGGATGGGCAAGACGACGCTCGCCCTGGCGCTGGCTAAATCGATCAGCGGCGATTTCAAGAGGATCCAGTTCACCCCCGATCTCTTGCCGTCCGATGTGAGCGGCGGTTCCGTCTATAGCCCCAAGACAGGGGAGTTCGAATTCCGCAAGGGGCCAATTTTCACCAACGTTCTGCTCGCCGATGAGATCAACAGGACGACCCCGCGCACGCAATCTGGCCTCCTGGAGTGCATGCAGGAATACAAGGTCTCCCTCGACGGCCAGACATATGACCTGCCGAAGCCTTTCATGGTCATCGCGACGGAGAACCCCATCGAATATCACGGGACCTATCCTTTGCCGGAAGCGCAGATCGACCGCTTTTTGCTTAAGATAAGTCTGGGCTATCTGTTGCCTCAAGACGAAGTCAAGGTGCTTTCCGGTCAGAAGATCTCCCACCCTATCGAGACGCTGGAGTCTGTGGTGGACCTCGATAAGATCCTGGCGCTCCAGGAGCAGGTCAAGAGGGTGGAGGTCTCGCCCAAGATCCTGGATTATATCGTCAGGCTCGTGTCTTCTACCCGGAAAAAAGAAGGGGTCAAGATGGGGGCGAGCCCGCGGGCTTCCATCGCGCTCATGAAGGCGAGCTCCGCGTGGGCTTTTCTGGAAGACCGGGACTATGTCATCCCCGAAGACATCTTTCAGCTGGCTCCCTGGGTGCTCAAGCACCGGATCATCTTGTTGCCTAAAGCCCTCATGGCGAACAAGACTTCCCAGGACGTCATTTCCGAACTGCTCAAGAATACGCCTGTCAATGTCAACTGATCTCCCAGAATGGGGGCTCATCCGTGTTTTCGGATAGGCGGCGGATGAAGTCCCGGATGTTCTTCCGGGCAGGCTAAAAGACGACATGCTCAACAAGACATTCCTTAAAAAGTGGTCGCTGTTCCTCCTTGTTTTTTGCTATGTTTCTTACAGCGCCCTGACGAATCCTTTAAAGATCTACGATCTTTTCTTTTGGCTCCTGTCTTGCTATGTGTTCCTCGGTCTTGGCGGGGCGGCCCTGGGGTGCTTCTTGGCCCGGATCCATCTGGAGCGGAAAGTGACGAAGCGGATGGAAGAAGACGACATCAGCGAGACGGAGGTCGTGGTCAGGAACCTCGGCCTCTGGCCTCTTTTCAGCCTGGTCATAGAGGATAATGTCCCTTACGCGACCCCTCCCGAGAGGCAGAGGCGTTTGCTTCTGAGGTTGCTGGGGCCGAAGTCAAGAGCGGATCTTAAATACCGGGCATGGTGTCCCCAGCGGGGGAGATATACGGTGGGGCCGTTCTTCGTCTATTTTTTTGATCCTTTGGGCAT
>JBFZAX010000071.1:0-3027 GCA_041308805.1 Candidatus Omnitrophota bacterium
AGAAGAATAGCAAATATAAAAGATCATGTAAATCATGTTAATCCTGTCAAATAAGCTTTTCTTGTTGTTAGGGAGCTAATGAACTTTAACATGTGGATATCATTTGTTGCGGCGGCTTTGACGGGAGGGATCGCAGTTCTCGCGTTGTGGCGGGAGCCTCGCTCCTTCGTCCACAGGGTTTTTGCCGGGGGGATGGCGCTCTTTGCCATTGAGGCCGGGCTCGGCGGAATCGCCTGCATGGGGCCGACAACGGATCAATTCCTCCACTGGCGGCAATACCAGTTCATGCTCGCTTCCTTCGTGCCGGGGCTCTGGCTCCTCTTCAGCGTCAGTTTCGCCAGGGCAAATTATGCGGAGCAGATATCGAGATGGAAATGGGTCCTGATCGCTTCTCTGACGCTGCCGGCCGGTCTGATCTTTCTGTTAAGGGAAGACTTCTTCGCGGGGCTCCCGGTCCTCACGGAAACATCGGCATTTTTTCTGCGGATCGGGAAATCCGGCTATTACTGGCACCTGCTCTGGGTAATCATAGCGTTGATGATCCTAATGAATCTTGAGCGGACATTCCGCCATGCCACGGGACACATGCGCTGGCAGACGAAGTTCATGTTCCTCGGCATAGGCGGGATCTTTGGAATACTGTTGTTTACACGCAGCCAGGCCGTGCTTTTCAAAGGCGTCAATACCGGCCTCGATATCCTCGATCTCGGCGCGCTCATTGTGGGGGATCTCCTTATCCTCCGCTCGCTTTTCCGCGGAAAGCCGCTAAACATATCCGTCCAGCTCTCCCACGCCTTTCTCTACAACTCGTTCACGGTGCTCCTCATCGGAATATACTTCATCTCAGCTGGAGTCCTGGCATGGCTTTCAGTCCGATTCGAATGGATCACGAACATTCATATCGCCGTATTTCTCCTCTTTCTGGCCATAATCGGAATCGCCGTCACCCTGCTTTCGGACCGCCTTAGAATGAAGCGGAAGCGTTTCATCAGCCGCCATTTCAGGCGCCCCCTGTACGACTATCAGAAGATCTGGGAGAGCTTCACCACGCGCACCACGTCGGTGACACAGACGCGGGATCTTTGTGACATAATCGTCCGGATGATTTCGGAAACGCTGGAGATCCTCTCTGTCAGCATCTGGATCGCGGATGAAAAACAGGAAAGGCTCTCTTTCGGGGGCTCGACCGTGTTTACAGACCGGCAGGTGGAGGGCATGAAGCTTTTCGGAGAGGGAGGCGCCGGGCTGATCCGGGCTATGTCCGGTCATACGATGCCGGTTGACCTCAAGGATCGTGAGAATAATGACGACTGGGTCGCCGATCTGAAGCAAACCTTTACCCCTGAGGAGACCAGAGAATCGAGGATACGGTACTGCGTGCCCCTCAATGCCGCAGGGCAGCTCATCGGGATCATGACCTTGAGCGAGAAGGTGTTCTACGAGCCCCTCTCCTTCGAGGAATCCGAACTTGTCAGGACCATTGCCGACCAGGCGGCGTCGGGACTGCTGAACCTGCGGCTCTCGGAGCGCCTCAGGCAGACGAGGGAGCTTGAGGCCTTCCAGTCCATGTCCGCCTTTTTCATGCATGACTTAAAGAACCTGGCGTCAAAACTCTCCCTCGTAACCCAGAATCTGCCCGTTTACATGGACAATCCAGAGTTCCGTGCCGACGCCCTGCGGACGATTTCCCAGAGCGTTGCCAAGATCAACACCATGAGCAGCCGCCTCTCTCTTCTTAGCCAGAAGCTTGAGCTGGTTCTCACACCGACCGATTTGAACCAACTCGTCGCGGCAACCATTTCAGAGGTGAAGGACTACGTCACAGCGCCCATCTCCTTCGACCCAGGCGTCGTGCCGCCTTTCTCGATCGACCGGGAACAGATCCAGAAGGTGCTTGAAAACCTTCTGATGAACGCTTCGGATGCCCTGGGTCCGGATGGAAGCGGAATCCTGGAAGAAGGCGGACGGATTGACGTTGCGATCTGGCGCAATGAAAACCGGGTGGAGATTACCGTTCGCGACAACGGCTGCGGGATGTCAAAGGAGTTTGTCGAAAAGTCGCTTTTCCGTCCCTTCCGGACGACAAAGAAAAAGGGGATGGGAATAGGCCTCTACCACTGCAAAACTATCGTAGAGGCTCATGGCGGAAGGATCGAGGCTGAGAGCGAAGAAGGGAAGGGAACGACATTTAGAATAGCGCTTTTAGGGGATAGGGAATAGTGAATGGTGAATAGTTAAAAGGCTGAAGGCTGAAGACTGAAGGCTGAAGAGTTACAAGCGGACAGAATTTTTAGACAGGATCAACAGGATGGACAGGATTGTTGCCTGACGGCCGGAAGCGAGAGGCGAACATCGAATAACGAACAACGAGATTTACTGCCCTTATGAAGAGATATCAAAAATTCTCAATGGGTTGATAAGATCACTGTCACAACAGAAAGAAAGGAAAAGTAATGCCTCCTAAACCCTATCCCCTAAACCCTCGCCCCTCAAAGCTTTTAATTATAGATGACGACGAGGATCTGCGGACGCAGATGAAGTGGGCGCTGGCCCAGGACTACGAGGTTGTGCTGGCGGAGGATCGCTCCAGCGCCTTGGCGGCAATGAAGAAGGAAAATCCCGCTGTGGTCACCCTTGATCTCGGCCTTCCTCCAATGCCTGCGGGCGTGGAGGAGGGATTTGCAGCCCTCGATGAAATCCTCAATGATTACAGCCAGACCAAGGTGATCATCATCACCGGTAGAGGCGAGAAGGAGAACGCCCTGCGCGCCGTGGAGAAAGGCGCTTACGACTTCTTTTACAAGCCGATCCAGCTCGATGAACTCAAGGTCGTGCTTCGCCGCGCCTTTCATCTCTCCCAGCTTGAGAAGGAGCAGCGGTTGCTGTATCGGCGGCTGAGCGGCGACAGCTTCGAGGGGATGCTGGGAACCTGCGCCAAGATGCAGGAGATCTTCACCGTCATCCGGAAGGTTGCGACCACCGACGCCCCCGTCCTGATAATGGGTGAGAGCGGGACCGGGAAAGAGC
>JBFZAX010000072.1:0-12699 GCA_041308805.1 Candidatus Omnitrophota bacterium
CCAGGAGGCGCAGGACCACGCTTTTTCCTATGACCAGGCGCTGGCGGCGATGGTCTTCGCCTTTTCCGGCGATCCGGCGCGCGCCCGGCGCATCCTGGATTTTTATCTGCGGGCCCCGCGGATCGAGGCGGGGGCCCTGGCGAACGCGTATTACGCGTCGACCGGCGATGTCTCGGAATACATCGGTCACGCGGGCCCGAACATCTGGATCGGCCTGGCCGCTCTTCAGTATGCCGCTGTCACGCGCGACGACCGGTATCTGGGGTTGGCCCGCGGGATCGGCGATTGGCTGGCCACGGTGACGGACGCGGAAGGGGGAGTCCGGGGCGGGGCGGGCTTGACGTGGTACAGCACGGAGCACAACCTGGACGCGTACGCTTTTTACGAGATGCTGTACGCCCTCACGCAAGAGGAGCCTTACCGGGCGCGCGCGGCGCAGACGCTGGCGTGGCTGGGCCGCCACGCCTTTACTAAGATCGGCGCGGTGCCGGTCAACCGGGGCAAGGGAGACGCCACGATCGCCACCGATACGTTCGCCTGGTCCATCACGGCCGTCGGCCCGCAAACGCTCAAAGAGAACGGGATGGACCCGGACGAGATCATGGATTTTGCCGTCGAGAATTGCCGCGTCACGGTCGATTACGAGCAATCTCCGGGCCAGCGGGCAACGGTCAGCGGTTTTGATTTTGCCCTATACCGGAACCTGGCGCGCGGCGGCGTCATCTCCTGCGAGTGGACGGCGCAGATGATCCTGGCGTTCAAGATCATGGAGGCGTATCACGCCCGGGAGGGGGATGAGGAGCGCGCCCGCGGCTACAGCCAGCTCGCCAGCGAAACCATTTCGGACTTGAGCAAAATGATCATCGCCAGCCTTTCGCCCGTCGGGCAGGGGGCTTTCTGCCTGCCGTACGCCTCGCACGCGTTCGCGGACACCGGCCATGGCTGGCGCACCCCTAAAGGAGACAGGACCGGTTCGGTCGCGGCGACGGCCTACGCGATCCTGGCTTTACGCGATGTCAACCCGCTGCGTTTCGCGGAACAGGCTCCTTAAGATCTACCGGAGGCTGCTCCGGCGTTTCGGCCCCCAGAAATGGTGGCCGGCCCGGACTCCTTTCGAAGTGGCGATCGGCGCGATCCTGACGCAGAACACGTCCTGGTCGAACGTCGAGCGCGCGATCCGCAATCTCCGTCAGGCCGGCTGCCTGTCGCTGCGGGCGCTGGACCGGCTGGCCGCGGCCGAGCTCGCGCGCCTGATCCGGCCCTCCGGGTACTACAATATGAAGGCCCGCCGGCTTAAGAGTTTTCTTTCTTTTTTGAAAGAGCGCCATGCCGGGAGCCTTAAAAAGATGAGCCGCCGGCCGCTGCCTTTCCTCCGGCGCCAGCTGTTGGGCGTCAACGGCATCGGTCCGGAGACGGCGGATTCGATCCTGCTGTATGCGTTGGGCAAGCCGGTCTTTGTCGTTGACGCATACACCCGCCGCTTTTGCGGCCGCCACGGCCTGGCGGCCCCGGACGCGGGTTATGAGGAATTGCAGGCGTTGTTCGGCCGGCATCTGCCTGCGCAGGTCCCTTTGTTCAATGAATACCACGCGCTGATCGTCCGCCTGGGCAAGGAGCATTGCAGGAAGACGAAGCCCGATTGCGCCCCATGTCCCCTTCATGAAGACCTTTAGCCGTTTTTTTCTTTTATCGATGTTCGGGTCCCTGTGTTGCGCGGCTCCGGCCGCCGCCCTTGAAGACGTCCGCTATGAGATCAACGCGCGTTTCTTAGCGGAAGACAAGAGCCTGACGGCGACCGAAGCCGTCTCTTTCACTAATGACAGCGGCGGGCCTTTGGGCGAGGTCTCTCTGCGCGTCTATCCCAACCACCGGTATTCCCGGCGGGAGAAGTCGCGCCTGTATTTCTACGCGGGCTACTTCAGGGCCGACCTGTTCCCCGACGGTTTTGATCCCGGCAAATTCGAGGTGACCGGCGTCAGGGCCCAGGGGCAGGAGGGGCTCGCCTTTGTTTTTGAAGGCGAGGACCAAACGATGATGAAAGTGACGCTGCCCGAGCCGCTGGCTCCCGGAGAGCGCCTGACGCTGGAGATCGATTTTTCGGTCAGGGTCCCTCATAAGAGAGGCCGGTACGGGTGGGCGCAGAAGACGGTCGCCCTGAACCGCTGGTATCCGATGCTGAACCTGTTGACCCCCGAGGGGTGGCGGGATTCGCCGGATTATCTCCTGCACATGCCGTATCAGAGCGACGCGGCCCGGTATAAGCTGGCGCTCGATGTGCCCCGGGATTACGTCGTGGCGAGCGGCTGCGATATCGTTTCGGAAAAAGAAGAGGGGGCGCGCAAGGTCGTCACGCTGGAGAGTTCGGCGCCTTTGCGGGAGCTGAGCCTGGCCCTCAGCCGGGACTACCGTGTCGTTGAGCAGGAAGCGGACGGCGTCACGGTCAAGGTCTATTACCTGCCGGGACGGGAGGCGTTCGGCCGCCAGGCGGCGCAGTCCGCGGCCGGGGCGTTGCGTTATTACGCCGAGCGCTTCGGCCCGTATCCGTACAGACAATTTTCCGTGGTGCCCGTCGGCCTTGGTTACGGCGGCAGCCAGAACGCCGGCATGATCTTCGTCGACGCGCGCCTGGGCGCGCTGCCGCCGTTCCTGGACAGGTATCTCGATTTTCTCGTCGCGCACGAGACGGGGCACCAGTGGTTCTATAATATCGTCGGCAACGACGAGTTCAATCAGCTGTGGCTCGACGAGGGCCTCAACTCTTTTTGGACGCTGCGCTATCTTGAAAGCAAGTACGGCGCGGACGGGAAGGTCATCGACGTCCCTCCCTGGGTCCAGCGGTGGCTGCCGGTCCCGACGTTCCGGGCCACGCGCATCTACCGTTATACTTTTTTTGCGATCAAGGGGCTGGACCGCGCGGTCGTCTCGGATATTGCCAGTTTCTATGAGCCGAGTTTCATCTTTTCCGTGGCGTACGGCAAAGGGTCCGCCGTCATCGATATGCTCGCGGAAATAATAGGCGAGGAGGCGCTTGCCCGGGCGATGCGGCACTATGTGGATTCGTACCGTTTTCGCAATGCGACTGTCGTGGATTTCATGAAGATCTGCGAAGAGGAGTCGGGTCGGGATCTGGGAGAGTTCTTTGAGCAGTGGCTGACGACGCCGAAGCTCTGTGATTACGGCATCAGGCGGGACGGCAAGGACCTGCTTTTGCAGCGCCGGGGCGGCATCGTGATGCCCGTCAGCACCCGGGTCGTCTTTGAGGACGGCAGCGAAGAGGTCTTTGAGAGCTCAGGCGACGCACAGGCGCAGCCGTTGCCGCTCCCGGCGGATAAAAAGGTCCGGTCCGCGACGGTCGATCCCGAGCGCGCCCTTCTGGACGTGGACCGGGTCAACAACCATTTTCCGCGCCGGGTCGACGCGAAGTTCGTGCCGATGTATCTGCCTCTTTACGAGATGGGCCTCTTTTTGAAGGACGACGCCCTCAGCTGGGTGACCGGCCCGGTCCTTTCGGCAGACGGGTGGGGGCTGCGCTCGAGCTTTCAGAAGCCCGACGTCTACCGTTTTTATACGTCTTCCCAGTATGATTTTAACGCTGAGAACTGGAACAGCCGCGCCGGGTTCGAGAAGTTCAACGTCTTCGGCGGATACCAGAGCGCCGGGGTGGAGTTTCTCCACCGGGAGGCTTATGGCGACGAAGACGAAGACCTCGACGCCTACAAGATATTCTTCAGGAAAGAGCTCGGGCTCGGCTACAGCCTCTTGGAGCCCAACAGCCATGTGATGGGGTATTTGACGCATAACCGCAGCGCCGGCGAGGGGCCCCTGTGGGGCACGGGCGCAACGACGGGTCGGCGCTACCGCACCAATCAAGAGACGATCTTCGGGCTGCAGTATTATTTTTCGAACGCCGGGGCTTCGATCGACCCTTCGATGGGATATCGGTTAGCCGCGGTCCAGGAGGTCGCAGGACATGTCCTGGGCGGCGGCGATTCCTTTGAGCGCACGGAGCTGGATGTCGTAAAATATCTCGAGCTCAAAGGCGGCCATAAGATGGCGCTGCGTTTTAAGGGCGGGGGCGCGCATCCCAAGGATAAATATCTTTTTTATCTCGGGTCCGACCGGGACCTGCGGGGTTATGATTACAAAGAGATCAAGGGCAGCGCGATGCTGTTGGGCAGCGCCGAGTACCGTTTTCCTATATGGCGCGATATCGACCGTCCGTTCTTCTTCAACGTATTCAGCCTGGAGCAGGTCCAGGGGGTCGTCTTCTTTGACGCGGGTTCGGCGTGGTATGAAGATTTCAATGAGCCCGGCGTCAGGAAGGATGTCGGCGGAGGATTGCGCATCTTTTTCGAGGCCGCGGGCGGCGTGGAGCGTTTCGCGCTGCGGCTGGACTTCGCTTTTCCTTTGGACGGCGAGGACCGGGATACCCACGTGTGGGTGGGATTGAACCAGGCGTTTTGAGCGCCCGACCGGGACGGTCGGTGGGAAAGGAATCAGAGCCATGTCGATGTTCCTGAATAAACGGACGGCGATCCTGACCGCGTTGTTCCTGGGGGCTTTTTTTCTCCGCTTTTCCTTTATCAGCAAAGGGCCTTTTCATTGCGACGCCCTGGATCTGGCGCTTTGTTCCCAGGCGACCCTCGACACCGGCCGGCTCCACTATGAGCACGGGACGGGGTATCCGTTGACGGTCATCGTCGGCGCTCTCTTTATTTTTGTCTGCCGTCTCTTCGGCGCCTCAGACCCTGTCTTCTGCGTGAACTTGATGAGCGCGGTGACGGGGGCGGCCGGCGTCCTGCTGTTCTTCTTTGTCGCCGAAAAACTCTTCGAGGGTTCCGCCGGGGTCTCTTTCCCCGCGGGAAGAGAGGATTCGAGGGGAGCCTCTTCTCCCAGCATCCTTTTCCAGGAGGGAACTCTGGAATGGAACGGCAGGAACAGCGGTTTCCATAAGGCCATGTTCGCGGCCGTTCTTCTTTTATTTTTCTCTCCTCATATCCTGATCTCGACGTTCGGCAAGAGCCTGACCTTAAGCATCTGCCTGTGCCTGGCCGCGACCATCTGTCTGTTGCGTTTCGGTCAGTCTGAAAAGCCGCGCGATCTGGTGTTGTCGGGGATCTTTCTGGGGCTTTGCGCGGCGGCCCGCCTTTCGGACGGCCTCTTCGCGCTCCCGTTGAGCGTTCTTTATTTTTCTTTGGGGCGGCTTTCCTGGCCCCGGATCAGGGCGTTCGGTGGCTTCGCGGCTTTGGCCTTCTTGACGACGGTCGTCTTCTACCTGCCTTTTCTTCTGGAGCGGGGGGTGGCGCCTCTCATCTACGTCCTTCGAGCGCCGCAGGAAGCGAAGTTCCTGGGTCTTTTTTCTTTTATCCTGCCGGTCTCTTTGCGGTGGCTGGTTTATTTTTTCAATTGGGGCGGAGTGGGGCTCGCCCTTCTGGGATGGGGGTTTATGGTCATCAAAAGACACGCGCGCGCGGCGGCATTTTTGGGCGCGTGGTTTTTGGTTTTAAGCTTTTTTTACGGGAACGTCTCCTCCGCGGGGCCACGCTATCTCGTCATCGCCTGGCTCCCTTTGCTGGCGGCGCAGGGGTTTTTGTTGGGGAGCGCCCGCGGACGGCTCTTCATCTTTTCTTTCCTCTGGGTGGTATTGACGTCGTTGGCGGGCCTGGACCGTTCCCTGCCGGCCCTCGAATTCCGGCATCGCTACGCCTTGCAGGTCGATTTCGGCCGCTGGGTCGCTTCCCGCACGCCTTCCGACGCGCTCGTCCTGGCCATCGACGAAGATATCTTTATCCGCACCTATGCCGGCCGGGAGACCCTGAGGCCGCCGATCACGGACGATCCGCTCGCCATGGAGCGCTTCTTCGATGAACAGCTCGATCCTCTCTTAAAGGCAGGGCGGCCGGTTTATATTATCTCCACATGTTTGTATTCTTATGACGAAAAAAGGATTTTTCGTAACGGCCTGAAGCGGCGGTACGAGTTGGATTTTGTGGGCAGGAAGCTTAACGAGGACTGGCATCACGCTTTCTCCCGTCTGGATATCTTCAAAGAAGGCCTTTTTCGGATCAGGCGGCGCCCATGAAAAAAGCGGGGATCGTCTCATTGGTCGGCCGGCCGAACGTCGGCAAATCGACCCTCCTCAACGCCCTGTTGGGTGAAAAGGTGGCGATCGTGTCCGCGGCGCCCCAGACGACGCGCCACCAGATCCGCGCCGTCTTCAACGACGCGCGCGGCCAGATCGTCTTCATCGACACCCCCGGCATGCACGCCACGAAAAACGCCCTGGACCGGGCGCTCATCGCCGCGATCCATGATTCTGTGGCGCAGGTCGACGTCATCGTCCATCTGGTCGACGCGACCGAGCGCTTGGGCGAAGAAGAGGCGATGGTGCTGGCGATGCTGGCCAAGACGCGGTCGCCGGTCCTGCTGGCGCTCAACAAGATCGATCGGGAGGTCAGGCACCTGCAGGATTATCTTCGGGCCTGGGAAGAGATCGTGGGCGTTTCTTTGAGCCTGGCCTCGGCGCGCGTCATGCCGGTGCCGATCTCGGCGCTCAAAGGGACGAACATCGACCGTCTCCTCGAGGAGATCTTCGCGCGCCTTCCCGAAGGCGAGCCTTTGTATCCCGAAGACGTCCTGACGGATTTTCCGCGGCAGCTGACCATCCAGGACCTCATCCGCGAGCAGTTGCTGGCCCGGCTGAAGGAGGAGCTGCCGTTCTCGATCGCCGTCTTTGCCGAGGAGATCGCGGACCGCAGCGAGGGCCTGACGTTCGTCAAGGCGACGGTCTTAGTCGAGCGGGAATCCCAGAAAGCGATCGTCATCGGCAAGGGCGGCCAGATCCTCAAAGAGGTCGGGCGCGCCGCCCGGCGGGAGCTGGAAGAGATGTACGGGAAAAAATTCTACCTCGACCTCTGGGTCAAGGTCGACGAGGACTGGAAGCAGGACACGGAGCTTTTAAAAAGGATGGGATATCTTTATGATCGATAAGGAACGGCTGGTGTCGGTGACGCGCGCGCTGCTGCGCGCGGGTTCAGAGAACCCCCCCGGCGATGAGCGCCGGGTCGCGGCCGTTGTCGCCGCGCATTTGCGCGGAATGGGCCTGCGGCCCCGGCTCGTCTCTTTTTTTCCCCGGCGCACGAATGTGCTGGCGGTCTTGAAGGGGAAGCCCGGCGGCCGGCCGCTGCTGATCACGCCGCATCTGGATACGGTCCCCGCGGGGAAAGGGTGGAAGACCGGCCCTTTCTCGGGCGAGGTGAAGGGCGGAAAGATCTTCGGCCGCGGGGCGACGGATTGCAAGGGGAACCTGGCGGTCGCTTTGGAGGTCCTGGCGAGTTTATGCGAGGATCGGGCCGAGCTGCGCCATGACGTGATCTTCCTGGCAACGGCCGATGAGGAGACAGGGTCTTCGAAAGGGCTGATCCCGTTCCTCGAAAAAGACATTTTGAGGCCGGCCTTTGCCCTGATCCTGGATTCCGACGAGTTCAATATCATCACCGCCCAGAAAGGGCTCATCCATTTTTCCGTCAGCGTGAAGGGAAAGAAAGCCCACGGCGCGTATCCTGAGCGCGGCGTCAATGCGATCGACGCGGCCTACCGGCTGGTCGCCGCGCTTAAAGGGTTGCGCCTTACGGGCCGAAAACACCGTCTGCTCAAGCCCTGGACCGTGAACATCGGCACGATCCGCGGGGGCGATAAGGTCAACATGGTCGCGGATTGGTGCGTCTTCGAGGCGGACCTGCGGTTCTTGCCCGGGATGGACGGGCAGGATATCCTGCGCCGGGTCCGCAGGTCTTTTGACCGGACAGGGGCCCGATACCGTCTCGAGGTCCAGGACCTGCAGCAGCCTTATGAGATCGATGGCGGGCATCCGCTGGTGGAGGCGTTGCGGGCGGCGGCGCGCGGGATCGCGCCGCGGTCCGAGGTGAAGGGCAGCGAAGGGGCGACGGTCATCACTTTTTTCAAGAAGAAGGGCATTCCGGCGGTCGCCACCGGCTACGGCGCTTCCGGCTGCGCGCACGGCACGGACGAGTACGCGCGCATCGACGATCTCACCCGCGGGGCAAAGGTCCTGGAGCGGTTTATTAAGATATTTGATCAGATCCCTTAACGCAGATCGTCGCAGATTCAACGCAAATTAGTCTATAGTCGATGGTCAATGGTCGATTGTCGAAGACCAGAACCGAAGTCGGAAGTCAGAAGTCGGAAGTCCGAATAAGCGAAAAGGCTCGGTTTTAGGTTACGAAGGTTAAGAAAGTTAAGGAGGTTAAGAAGGTTACTGTCACAATAAAAGGCAAAAGCTTCCTTCTTTTTAAACTTGGCGCAGTAACGTCCTTAACCTGCCGTCACTAGACTTTGATCCTTTCGGTTTTGACCATAGACTATAGACTATCGACGTCTTTAAGATTTCTCTCCCGAGATTCTCCAAAACCAGTTGAAGATTTGATAAAACAACTATAGAATATTCATCCATGAAGTCCATCAAGGTGCTCAAGAAGATGCGGCTGAAGAATCCCGTCCTGGTGGCCGCCTGGCCGGGGATGGGGGATGTCGCCCTCAAGGCGGCGATGTACCTGCGCGACAAGCTGAACGCCGCGCCGATCGCCGAGCTCGACCCCGGCGAATATTTCCATCCTTCGGGGGTCTCGGTGGACAAGAGCCTGATCAGCCTCCCGCATTATCCGGTCGGGAAATTCTACGCCGCCAAGAATTCCGCCTCGGGGTCGGACCTGGTGATCTTCGTCAGCGAGGCCCAGCCTTTCGTGGAAAAGTCTTATTTCTACGCGCAGGAGATCATCCAGTTCGCCGCGTCGCTGAAGATCAAGACCGTTTATACGTTCGCGGCCATGCCGTTGCCCATCGAGCACACGCAGATGCCGCAGGTCCATGTGGCCTCGACGGAAAAACAGACCCTCAAGGCTTTCGAACGGGCGGGGGTGCGGCCGATGACGTCGGGCCAGATCAGCGGCCTTAACGGCCTGATCCTGGGGGTCGCCAAAGAGAACGGCCTCGAGGGCGTCTGCCTCTTAGGGGAGATCCCCCTGTACACCGTCCAGATCGAGAACCCGATGGCCTCCATGGCCGTCCTGAAGGCCTTGAGCGAAGCGCTCCGTCTGAGCTTCGACCTGGCCGATCTGCGGCGGCACGCCGACCGCATCATCGAAGAGATCGAGCACCTCATCGATTACCTCAAGAATCCCGGCGAGGAAGAGGTCAAGCCGATCGACGAGAAGGATGTCGACGTCTTCAGGAAAGGGCTGGCGGGTTTTTCGAGCCTGCCGGAGTCGGCGCGCGACCGCATCGAGAGCCTCTTTCGTCTCGCCCGCCGGGACCTTTCCCGCGCGACGGACCTCAAGAAAGAGCTGGATAAATGGAACGTCTACGATCAGTACGAGGACACGTTCCTTGACCTCTTCAAGAAGTCTCCCAAGAAAGACAACTGATTCTGCCGGCGCCGGCGGCTGCGCCGGTTGAAGGTGCTGCCGTGAGCGAAGCGGTCCTCAAGACTTCCGGGCTGACGAAGCGCTTTTTCCAGCGCGCGGGCTTCTTTTCCCGCCCTGTCCTGGCCGTCGACGGGCTTAACCTGGAGGTCCGTCCCGCTGAGATCCTCGGTTTCCTGGGGCCCAACGCCGCCGGCAAGACGACGACCCTCAACATGGTCGTGGGGCTGATCCCGCCGACATCGGGGACCATCGAGCTCTTCGGCCGGCGCCTGCGCCCCGGCGACCCGGAGCCGCTGCGGCGCATCGGTTACGTGCCCGAGACGACCGTCCTGCCCGAGTATCTCACCGTCCGCGAGCTCCTGGATTTCTTCGCGTACCTGTTCGGCCTTTCGTTAAGGGACCGCCGCGAGCGCATCGCTTCGATCCTCGATATCACGGGCCTGTCAAAGGAGAAAGGCACGCTCATCAGCAACCTGTCTATGGGGCAGCGCCGCCTGGTCGATATCGCCCAGGCGCTCGTGAACGACCCCGATCTCGTCATCCTCGACGAACCGACCGTGTATCTGGACCCGCTGATCCTGGAGCGCTTCCGCGCCACCCTGACGGCGCTGCGCGATCGGGGCAAGGCGGTCCTGATGTCGTCGCATATGCTGGCGGAGATCGAGAAGCTGTGCGACCGGGTGGCGGTCATCGATGCCGGCCGCCTCCTGAAGGTCGCCAGAAAAGAAGAGTTCCTGGAGCATGGCAGCATGGAAGAGGAGTTCCTGAGGATCATTCGGCATGAGCATCCGTGATTTTTTCGATAAGGCGCGTCCGGTCATCCTGATCTCCCGGGACGTGTGCCGTCAGGCCTCGAAAGAGCGCATGATGTACGGGTTCCTGCTGTTGGCGCTTCTGTTCATCCTGATGGCCAATGTCCCCTTCATGGTCGATGATCCGCGCGCCTTCCATGGCGAGAAGCCCGAGACAGCCGCCCTCCAGATCGGCTTCATGTCGATCAACATTTTTACCCTTTTGATCGCGATCTTCACCTGCGTCAACACGCTGCAGAACTATCTCGCCCGCGACCGGCTCGTCCTGCTGCTGTCGAAACCCGTGGCGCGCTGGCAGGTGCTGGAAGGGGTGGTCTTGGGGCTCTTCGAGATCGTCTTCATGACGTGGTGCCTGATGACCGGCGGGGTGTGGCTGGTGATCGTCTCCCAGGCCAAGGTCACAGGGCTCTTCGTATGGTCCGGCATGAGCGTCACCGCGCTCCTGGCCCTGTTCTATGTCACGCTCGTCGTTTTCCTTTACTGCATCATCCCCAATGTCCTGTCGGGGGTCCTGGCCATCTTTTTTATCATCGCCGGGTTCGGCGCTTCCCTGGCGCAGGACATGTTCGCGACCGCGCCGGTGTCGCCGTTCGCGCGGCAGGCGCTTTTGGCGGGCCTGCAGGTGTTGCCGAAGATCAACGAGCTTTTGGGGGTCTCGATGAAGACGCTCGGATTCTTCGATGTGCCGATCCGGCCCTGGAGCTGGGTGGGGCATACGCTGGCGCTGTGCGCGGTGTTGAACCTGGCGGGCTGCTGGAAATTCAGGAATTTCTTCCAGCGGTTGACATGAGCCGGATCAAATATCCGGTCCCGGAGCCGGCGCGCGTTGTAAATATCCCGCAATTCGCCGGGGTTTTATCCGCCTTCGCGCAGAAAATCCCGCGTGGTAACACGGGGAGGAATGCGTGCCTGCTGCGCTACGGCGCGATGTCGCGAACACCTGTGAAGGCGGACCTCGCCGGCGCGAAGCGGCGGCGGGTTTTCAAGGAACCCCGGCTGTAAAGCCACGGGGCTCCATTTTCTCGTCGATAAAATGTTATTTTTCGAGCCGCGCGGGCGCCGATAATTCTTGACAAGCAAATTCACTTGTGATAATTTTAATCTATAGAGCTTAAAGCAGGAACCGCGAGCCGCGTCACTATTATTCAGGAGAGAAAAATCGAAAACTTTGCCGATCCGGGGACTCTTGGAAACAAGGGTCCTTTTTTTTGGGCCAACCGATGAAGATAGGCTTTGCTTATGACCTGAAAGAAGACCACCGGCGCCGCAAGGGGATGCCGGAGGATGCCTACGCCGAGCTGGACCGCGAGGAGTCGATCGTCGAGATCGCGCAGGCCTTGGCTTCGGGAGGGGATGAAGTCGTCCGCCTCGGGCACGTGCACCGGCTCTTGAAGCGCTTGCCGGACGTCGGGGTCGATATCGTCTTCAACATCTGCGAGGGCCTGGGGAATCGCAACCGGGAGTCCGAAGTCCCTGTCTTGCTGGACCTCTATAAGGTCCCGTATGTGGGCAGCGACGGGTTGACGCTCGGATTGACGCTGGACAAGGCGATGGCGAAGAAGGTCTTTGCCGCCGACGGCGTCCCGACCCCTAAATTTTTCATCGCGACCGAGCGGACGGATTTCGGAAACCTCGATTCGATGAGGTTTCCTTTTATCGTCAAGCCTCTCCATGAAGGGTCATCCAAGGGGATCTCCGAAGATTCGATCGTCGGCGACCGCAAGGCCCTTAAGGCTCAGGCGCTGGAGGTTATCCGTACTTACCGCCAGCCTGCGCTGGTGGAAGAGTTCATCTCCGGCTCGGAGTTCACTGTCCTGGTCATCGGCAACGAGCCGCCGCAAGCCCTGCCCCCGGTCCAGATCGAGATCAAGGGAAGACGGGACCTCGGGCGACTGGTCTATACGTCGCGGCGGCTGACGGGTCCGGAGATCCGCTATGTGTGTCCTGCGCCGGTCTCCCGGGACCTGGATGAGAGCCTTCGCGCGCTCGCCGTGAAGGCCTATCAGTCCGTAGGTTGCCGCGATTTCGGCAGGGTTGATTTTCGCGTGGACGGTCAGGGAAGGCCTTACGTCCTGGAGATCAATCCGCTGCCGTCTTTATCGACCGAAGATGTCTTTCCGCTGGTCGCCCAGGAGCAAGGGTGGACCTATGATGAATTGATCCTCCGCGTCGTGGATATCGCCGCGCGGCGTTGCGGCGTCAAGACCCGGAAAACCAGGAGGAAGTCCTGACACCCCCGATCACCGAAGCCCCCCAGACCCCGGTCCTCGTGCGGCGCGGCGGCGCCTGCGACTATCGCAAGATCCCTCTATGGAAAGACGTCAGCGAGCAGGAGTGGGAAGACTGGCATTGGCAGATCAAGAACCGCATCCATACGCTCGAGACGATTTCCAGGATCGTCGTCTTGACGCCTCAAGAGGAAGAGGGGATCAAGAAATCGCACG
>JBFZAX010000073.1:0-6747 GCA_041308805.1 Candidatus Omnitrophota bacterium
CAGGAGGCTATGACGATGCAAAGGATCATGTGTAAATCGAAGATCCACCGGGCGCGCGTGACCGCGACGAAGCTGTATTACGAAGGCAGCATCGCGGTCGACCAGGCCCTGCTGGAGGCGGCGGATATATATCCGGGTGAAAAGGTCGAGGTGCTGAACCTCAACAACGGGTCGAGGTTGGAGACCTACGCGATCCGGGGAGCGAAGGGGTCCGGCGAGGTCTGCCTCAACGGCCCGTCCGCGCGCTTTGCCTGCGAGGGCGATGAGGTCATCATCCTGGCGTACGGGATCGTCAGCGATGAAGAAGCGAAAAAGACCAAGATGAGGATCGTCCACGTTGACGCAAGAAACAGGATTAAGGATAAGGTCGTACGGTGACGCGGCGCTGAGGCGCCGCGCCCGGCCGCTGGCGTCCGTGACCGCCCAGGACCGGCAGCAGCTGGCCGAGATGTGGGAGCTGATGCGCTCTTCCGGCGGCATCGGCCTGGCGGCCCCTCAGGTCGGCCTGGCGAAGCAGATGCTCGTCATCGATATTGGCGAAGGGCCGGTCTTCCTCATCAATCCGCGCCTGTATCACCGCCGGGGATCGGAGGCCATGGAGGAAGGATGCCTGAGCCTTCCGGGAGTATATGTCAAGGTCCGGCGCGCCACCTCGGTACGGGTCAACGCCCGCAATGAGAAAGGCGAGCCGGTTACGTGGGAGGCCAAGGGGCTGATGGCCCGCGTCATCCAGCACGAGGTGGATCACCTGCGCGGCCGCCTCATCATCGACCATGCCAATCTTCTGCGCAAGTTCCAGCTGAAAAAGCAGCTCAAAAACTTGGTGCAGGCCGAAGGAAATGGATTGTACTAATAAGAAGAAAAATCTCGAGCGTTGCCCGTGCACGTACGAACCGTGCTCGCGCAAAGGGATCTGTTGCGAGTGTTTGATGTATCATCGTCAAATCGGCGACACGCCGGCGTGCCTGAAAGGCGGCAGCAGGAAGACAGCCCCCGGGACGGATTAGGTAAGGACGGGTTTACTCATGCATGATGTCGTCATTGTCGGAGCGGGGCCCGCGGGCCTGACCGCGGCCCTTTATACGGGCCGGGCCAAGCTCAAGACGAGGCTTTTGGAAAAACTTTCCGCGGGCGGGCAGGTCCTTCTTTCGGAGACGATCGAGAATTTTCCCGGCGTCTACAAGATGAGCTCTCACGGGTGGGTCGATTCCCTCAAGCAGCAGATCGCCGAACTCGAAGATGTGGAGTTTTCCGAAGAGATGACCGTCAGCAAGATCGAGTCCCTGCCGACGCACCTGCGGGTGGCGGCCGCCTCGGCGGTTGACGGCCATCGCGAGATCGTCGAGACTAAGGCGGTGATCCTGGCGACCGGCGCCCAGCCGAAGCGGCTGGGCATCAAGGGAGAGGAGGAGTTGACGGGCCGCGGTGTTTCTTACTGCGCGACGTGCGACGGCCCTCTCTTCCGGGAGAAAGAGGTGGTGGTCATCGGCGGCGGCGATACGGCGATCGAAGAGGCTCTTTACCTGGCCAAGATCGCCAGCCGCGTGACCGTCGTGCACCGGCGCGATACCTTGCGCGCCACCGCCGTCCTGCAGGAGAGGGTTCTTTCGAATCCCAAGATCGTCCTGAGATGGAATTCCGTCCCCGAGGAGATCCTGGGGAAGTCGTCGGTCGAGGCCGTGCGGATCCGCAATATCCGCAATGATACCTCCGAGACGCTGGCGTGCCGGGGGATCTTTATTTTTGTAGGGTTGATCCCGGATACCGGATTCATGAAAGGGCTGATGGATCTTAACGAAGCCGGCTCCATCATCACGGATGAGAATCTGATGACCTCTTGCGGCGGCATCTTTGCCTGCGGGGATTGCCGCCAGCGGCCGTTCAACCAGATCGTGACCGCTTGCAGCGAAGGGGCCGTGGCAGCCTATTCGGTCAAAAAATTCCTGGAAACCAAGGTCTAACGGGCCGTCGGATTTGAAAAAGACAGTCTCGACCATTCTAAAGATCAGCATCACCCTCGGGTTGCTGGTCTTTTTGTTTTATAAGACCGATGTGCGCGCGATGGCGGCCCAGCTGCAGAGGGCGGACCTGCGCTGGCTGGCCGCCGCGTTCTTTGTTTTTGTCCTCTTGTACGGCGTGGGGCTGTGCCGCTGGCGGGTCCTTCTGGAGGGATACGGCGTGCGCGTGCCGCTGCCGCGCTTGAGCCGGACGTTCCTTATCGCCCAGTTCTTCAACCTGGTCTTGCCGAGCATGATCGGCGGCGACACGATGCGGATCCTGGATATTTCTGCTCATACCCGGCATCATTCGAGCGCTATTTTAGCGACGGTTGTCTTAGACAGGGTGGCCGGCTTCTTCGGCCTTTTGACCGTTTTGATCGTCGGCCTCGGGTTCGGTTACCGCAAGTTCGGCGATCCTGTCGTCTGGTGGTCGGCCCTGGCCCTGTTGGGCATCCTTGTTTTTCTGGTGCTCTTTCTTTTTTCCCGGAAGTTCTACAGGCTATGGTCTTCGGTGATCCCCTGGAAGGGGCTGAGGGAATACATGACCCGTTTCCATGAAGCGGCGCTGACCTTTCGCGGAAAAACGGTCGTCCTGGTCCATGCCTGGCTGATCTCGATCCTCATCCAGGCGAGCATCCCGCTTACCTACTATTTTTTCGCGCGCGCGCTCGGGGCGCCTTTATCGATCGGGGATTCCTTGATCCTGGTGCCGATCGTCATGGCTTTTTCTTCGATCCCGATCTCGCTCGGGGGGCTGGGGGTGCGCGACGCCGCCTCGGTGGTCCTTTTCGCGAAGGTCGGGATAGCGGCGGAACAGGCGTTCGCGCTGTCGCTGTTGAATTTTTTCTTCCTGCTGGTCCTGGGCATCTTAGGCGGCCTGGCCTATGTCATTGTTCTACCTCGTCGACGGATATAACGTCATCAAGGGGCATCCGGCCTGGGCGGGAATGACGCTGCGCAAGGCCCGCGAGGCGCTGGTGGCTTTTATCGAAGGTCACCGGCCCCAGGGGTCGGCGCGCAACAGGGTCCTGGTGGTTTTCGACGGATCGGCGGCTGTCGCCGGAGTCGGGTCGCCGCTCGCCGTCGAGGTCGTCTTCACGCGCGGGGAGTCCGCGGATGATAAGATCAAAGACCTCGTCCGCTGCGATCCTCATCCGGCAAGGGCCGTCGTCGTGACCGACGACAAGGCGCTCGGGCGGGCGGTGCGCCCTTTGGGGGCGGCGATCATGCCGACGCAGGTTTTTTTGGATAAGCCGGCGCTCCGCGGCAAGCGGGTCGTCGCGTCCGGCCGGGGTGACGAGATCAAGCCTGAACTTACGATCGTCGAGCGGGAGAGCATCACCGAGGAGTTGCGTCGGATATGGCTCAAGAAAAGGTCCTCCTGAGCGCCTGCCTGGCCGGCGCGCGCTGCGTCTACGACGGTTCCCACAAGTCCCATCCGGTCTTCGCGCGGATGGCCCGTCGCCGCGAAGCCGTGCTTTTCTGTCCGGAAGCCCTGGGGGGCTTGAAGGTGCCCCACAGCCCTTCCGAGATAAGGGGAGGCAGCGGCGCGAAGGTCCTCAGCGGCCGGGCCCGGGTCGTCTCCCGCGAGGGAGAAGATGTCACGGAATTTTTTTTAAAGGGAGCGAGGAGGACCTTGGTGCTGGCGCGCCGGCGCAGGGTCTCGGAGGCTGTTATGAAATCCCGCAGCCCATCGTGCGGCTGCGGCGAGGTCTATGACGGGACGTTCACGCGCACGCTCACGCGCGGCTTCGGGGTCACCGCGGCGCTCTTAAAGAAGAATGGCGTCAACGTGGTCAGCGATGAGGCGTATCTTAGGAAGCTTAAAATAGCTGGGTCTCAACGTCTCAAAGTCTCAAGGTCACAAGTCAGTCAATAGTCTATAGTCGATGGTCTATGGTCAAAACCGAAAAGCAGAAGAACCTGTTTCTTGTCTTTGGTCTTTGGGGATAGACAATAGACTATTGACCATAGACTATAGACTGGATTCGGGTTAAGAATTTTCTAAAACATGCCATTCAAGCGCTCGAGCGATCATTGGATCAAATTCCTCGGTACCGCCGGCGCCCGGTTCGTGATGATCCGGCAGCTGCGGTCCAGCGGCGGACTTTGGGTCCGCTGCGGGGCCACTAACGTCTTGATCGATCCCGGGCCGGGGAGCCTGGCGCGCTGCGCAGCCTCCCGCCCCCGGCTGGACCCGACGACCTTGGATGCCGTCATCCTGACGCACCGCCATTTGGACCACGCGAATGACGCCAACGTGATGGCGGAGGCGATGACGGAAGGAGGGTTCAAGAAAAGAGGGGCGGTTTTTTTACCCCCCGACGCGCTGGGAGAGGATCCCGTCTTATGGCGCCACGCTCAGGGATTCGTCGAGCGCGTCGAGACGCTGGGCCCTCAGGCCTCTTATCGGGTCGGCGAATTCGCTTTTGAGACGACTCCGGCCTTGCGCCATCCCTGCCAGACGTACGGGTTGAAGTTCAGCCTCGGTTCGACCACGGTCGGGTTGATCCCGGACACGGAGTACTTCGAGGGGCTCGAGGACCTTTTCCGGACGCAGGTCCTGATCATCAACGTCGTCTTTTACGAGCCCCGGCCCGGCGTCCAGCACCTGAGTTTCCAAGACGCCAGGAAGATCGTCGAGCGCCTCAAGCCCCGGAAGGCCGTTCTGACCCATTTCGGCCTGACGATGCTCAAGGCCAAGCCCGCCATTCTGGCGAAGAGCCTTTCGTGGGAGACGGGTTGCGACGTGGTGGCGGCGACCGACGGGATGACGCTGGACTTTTAAACGCAGTGAAGCTTCGGTAACTATCTTCAGGAAACGCGGAGGAGAGATGATAAGGGACATGTGGGAGGCGTTGCGGCCCCGGCAGTGGGCCAAGAACATCGTGCTCTTTGCAGGCCTGATGTTTTCCAAGAACGTCTTTGATCCTGTCAGCCTCGGCAGGGTCGCGGCGGCTTTTTTTGTCTTTTGCGTCGCGGCGAGCGGCGTGTATTTGCTCAACGATTATCTGGACCGGGAGCAAGACCGCCACCATCCCAGGAAGAAGCTGCGGCCGGTGGCCAGCGGCAGGATCCATCCGCCCGTGGCGCTTTCCATGTCGATCTTTCTTATGGCCTGGTCCCTGGCGGCGGGCTTTTTAGTCGGTATCAATCTTTTCCTGACGACCGCCCTCTACCTGGCCATCGAAACGCTGTATTCCATCGTCCTTAAACGGATCGTCATCCTTGATGTTTTTTGTATCGCGTCGGGCTTTCTCTTGCGCGTCCTTGCGGGCGTCCTCGTCATCAATGTCCCCGTTTCCAACTGGCTGCTGGTCTGCACGATCTTCCTTTCGCTCTTCCTGGCCCTGGGGAAGAGGCGCGCGGAGATCCTTCTGCTCCAGGAGCACGCCACTCACCATCGCAGCGTCCTGTCGGAATACAGCCTTCCGCTCATCGACCAGATGATCACGATCGTGACGGCATCGACGGTCCTGTCGTATGTGCTTTACACCCTTTCCGCCGAGACGGTCTCTAAGTTTCACACCAAGAACCTGCTGATCACGTCCGCCTTCGTCATCTACGGCGTCTTCCGCTATCTGTATCTGATCTACCAGAAGAACGAAGGCGACGCTCCGGACAGGCTCCTGTTCTCCGACAGGCCTCTTCTGGTCAATTTAGGGCTGTACGCGGCCGCTGTCTTTATCATCTTATACCGATGATCTCGATCGATCGCAGGGCTTTTTTCTTCCTGTTCTTCGCCTGGATCGTCTCTTCGTGCGTTTTTCTTTCCGGTTCCGGCGGCGCAGGCGGCCGGGTCTTTCCGGGTTTTCCCATTGACGATGCCTTCATCCATTTCAGCTTTGCGAGAAATCTCGCCGATCATTTTTGTTTCGGCCTGAACGCCGCAGAGTGGTCGAGCGGGTCGACCTCTCCGCTGTGGGTCCTGCTCTTGGCGGTTTCGTACAAAGCGACGGGCGCTATGATGGCTTCGGCCTGGATGTGGGGCGCCCTTTTTGTCTTTTTGGCGTCCCTGGCGGCCTATCAGCTGGTCCTTTTGGAGACGCGAGAGACCCGGCCGGCGCTCTACGCCGCATTGTTCTCTTTGGTCTGGGGCCGTTTTCTCTGGGGAGGTTTTTCGGGGATGGAGGTCCCGCTCTTCTCCTTTTTAATGATCTCGGCCCTCGTCGTCCATCGCCGGGCTGTCGAGGAAGGGCGGGTAAGTTTTTTCTCCGCTTTTTTGTTCGGCCTGGCGAGCCTGGCCCGGCCGGAGGGATATCTGCTCTTCGCGATCGCCGTTGCTGACCTCGCGTGCCGCCATCGGCGAGAGCTGAAGAAGCGGGCCGCCCGGATCCTTGGGTATCTGGGTGTCTACGCGGCCGCCGTCTTGCCTTACATGGCCTTGGCGGTCGCGGTGTCGGGCCGGGTCTTTTGCAGCAGTTATTATTCGAAGATGCTTTTTTTCTGGCAGCTGCCGCCGGGGACATATCTTTCCGCTTTTGTCCAGTATCTGTATAGCGACAATCCGGTCCTTTATTTTTTTGTCTTTGCGGGGGTGGCGTGGCTTTTGGTCAAACGCCGGTCGTTGTGGGGGGCCTGGCTTTTGCTTTTTCCGATCGTCGCCGCGTTCAAGGTGCCGCTGTTGATCCACCATGCCCGCTACACGATGCCCTTCATCCCTTTGTATATCGCCGCGGGCTTTATCGGGTGGCGACTGGTGGAACGCGCTCAGGTCCGCGCCGTCCTGCTGGCAGATCGGAAGAGC
>JBFZAX010000074.1:0-16354 GCA_041308805.1 Candidatus Omnitrophota bacterium
TTCAACCAAACTTCCCCGAAATATAATCCTCCGTCCTCTTGTCCTGCGGGCTCGTGAATATCTTAGCGGCGCCGGATAACTCGACCAGCTCCCCCATCAGGAAAAAAGCGACGCGGTCCGACACCCGGGCCGCCTGCTTGGTGTTATTGGTGACAAGGACGATCGTGTAGCTCTCCTTGAGCTTTTTCATCGTCTCCTCGACCTTGGCCGTCGAGATCGGGTCAAGGCCGGAACAAGGCTCATCAAAAAGAAGGACTTCCGGCTTGACCGCCAATGTGCGGGCGATGCACAGCCGTTGCTGCTGGCCGCCTGATAACTTCATCGCTCCGGTAGAGAGACGGTCCTTGACCTCATCCCACAAAAATGCCGCTTTCAGGCCCTCCTCAACCAAAACATCCAGCTCCCGTCTCGAGCGGACCCCCTGGCGCCGCGGCCCGAAAGCGACGTTCTCATAAATAGAGAGCGGCAAGGGCATGGGGAGAGCGAATATCATGCCCACCCGCTGCCGCAGGGCTTCGGCGCCGAGTTCCTTATTAATATCGGCGCCCTCCAGGAGGATCTCGCCCTCCATCCGGCGGCCCTGGACTGATTCATCGAGCCTGTTGAGGGCCCGCAGGAACGTCGTCTTGCCGCTGTTGGCCGGGCCGATGACCCCCAGGATCTCGTTCTTGAGGATATCGAACGTCACGGACTTCAGCGCCGGCGTCTTGCCGAACGCGATGCTCAGGCCCCTGACTTTTATCTTTGGCTCGGTCACCATTTGTATTTTTTCCTGAAACGCGAACGGATGATGATGGCCGTCAGGTTCATCAAAAGCACCAGCGCGATCAGGACCAGCGCCGTGCCGTAGCGCACGCTCGATGAGATGTTGGGGATCTGGGTCGAAATGATGTAGAGATGATACGGCAAGGCCATCGCCTGGTCAAAGACGGACTTCGGCAGATGCGGGATGTAAAACGCCGCGACCGTGAAGAGGATCGGCGCCGTCTCGCCGGCGGCGCGCGCGATGCTCAAGATCGTCCCGGTCAGGATCCCGGGCATGGCGAATGGCAAGACCGCGTGCCGGACCGTCTGCCAGCGGCTGGCGCCCAACGACAGGCTCACTTCGCGAAAATAGCCAGGCACCCCGCGCAAAGCCTCGCGGGTCGCCGTGATGATGACAGGCAGGTTCATGATCCCCAGGGTCAACGAACCCGCCAGGATAGAAACGCGGAATTTAAGGAACACGACAAAGAGGCTGAACCCGAATAAGCCGTACACGACCGACGGCACGCCCGAAAGGTTCACGATGGCAAGATTGATCAAGCGGGTCAAAAGGTTTTCCCGCGCGTATTCGCTCAGATAGATCGCCGCCAAAATGCCCAAAGGCAGCGAAAAAAGCGTGGCGCCGACCACCAGGTATAAGGTCCCCAGGATCGCCGGAAAGATGCCACCGGACCGCATTCCGTCCGTGGGCATCTGGGTCAAAAATTCCCAGCTGATCGCCGGCAGCCCGTTCTTTAAGATCACCCACAGGACGACCACGACGGGCGTCAAAATGAAAAGAGTGATGAGGAACAGAACGGAAAAAGCGATCTTCTCTTTGCTCTCAACAGAGATCATGGTTTTGATACGGGCGCAGCCGGCCCGCCTCCTTCATTTCTTCGTGCGGTGCAGGAAAAAATCGGCCAGGACGTTGACCGTGAATGTCATGATAAAAAGGACCACACCGATCGCAAAAAGGGAATAATAATGATCGCTGCCCGCGACCGCCTCCCCCATTTCGGCGGCGATCGTAGCGGTCAGGGTGCGCACCGGCGCCAGGAACGTCCGCGGTATGACAGCGGCATTGCCCGTGATCATCATGACCGCCATCGTTTCGCCGATCACACGGCCGACCCCCAACATGCAGGCCGCGATGATGCCCGGCTTCGCCGCATGGATCGTCACCCGGTACATCGTCTGCCAGCGCGTTGCCCCCAGAGCGATAGACCCTTCCTTGAATTGTCGGGGCACGGCGTTGATCGCGTCCTCTGATATGCTGATAATGGTCGGCATGGCCATAAAACCCAGCATGACAGCCCCTGCCAGGGCGGTCAAGCCCGTCGGCACATGGAAGACCGTCTTGATCCAAGGCACCAGCGTCACCATCCCCACGAAACCCAAGACGACGCTCGGGATCGAAGCCAGGATCTCGATCCCCGTCTTCAGGGATTCCCGGATCTTCATCGGCGCGACCTCGGCGATGTAGAAGGCCGCCGCGATGCTCAAGGGCACGGCGAAGGCGACGGCGCCAAAGGTGACCAAAAGGGAGCCGAGGATCAGCGGCAGGATGCCGAACCGGGCGGGATCTGAGATGGGATACCAGAACTTCCCCAGGAGAAAATCAAAAAGCCTGACCTCCCGGAAAAGGGCGACGCCTTCCTTAAGGAGGAAGATAAAGATGAGCGCGACGAACACGATGACCGTGATGCCGCTCAAAAAGACCAGCCGCTCGATGAGGAACTCTCTGAAACGACGCATCAGGAGGATACGAGAGGGACGAAATCGACCTTCTTGACGATCTCCTGGCCCTCCGGCGAAAGGACAAAATCGATGAACTCCTTGACCAGCCCTTTCGGCTCCCCGCGGGTATACATCAGCAGGGGCCGGGAGATCGGATATTTATTGTTCTTGATGTTCTCTTCTGTCGGCATGACGAATTCGCCGCCGACCATCTGCGCCACGGCGACCGCTTTTTGCCTGTCGGAAACATAGCCGATCCCGTAATAACCGATGGCATTGGGGTTCTGGGCCACTTCTTCCGCGATCGCCTGGGATGAAGACATCAATAGAGCGGTAGGCGAAAATTCTTCCATCGACTTATCGTCGCCCTTGCGCAGCACATGCTCCTTAAAATAAATATGGGTGCCGGAATTCACCTCCCGCGAAAGAATGACGATCGGCATATTGGGGCCGCCGACCTCTTTCCAGTTGACGATCTTTCCGGTAAAGATGCCGGCGAGCTGGTCGACGGTCAGCTTCTCTATGGGGTTCTTGGGATGGACGACGACGGCCAACCCGTCCAAGGCGACCTTGAATTCTCGGGGCTCAAAGCCGTTCTTCGCGCAGAGATCGGTCTCCTTCTGTTTGATCGTGCGGGAGGCCTCGGCGATATCACAGGCGCCGCTGACAAGGGCGGTAAAACCCGTGCCTGAGCCGCCGCCGGTCACCGCGACCGTAGCTCCCGGATGGGCTTTACTGAATGCCTCCGCCCACGCCTGGCCCAGGTTCACCATCGTGTCGGAGCCCTTGATCTGGATAAAACCCGTTGAATCCTGCTGGGCGAACACACGACCGGTCAACAACATCGCAAATAAAAAAACAGCGGAAAAACCAATTTTGCGCCCCTTCGACATGCCCCCTCCGTTGTTAAAACAACGCCGACCCGCAAATGTTATCAGTTTAACAAAAGCCAAGACGTTTGCAAGAAGTTAATCAGAAGGGATAGAGGAAGAGATCAGCTCTGGGTATCGAGCTGCTCAGGATGGTGAGTGACGTCCCTGGCCGAGACCAGATAGATGACATCCTCGGCGATATTGGTGGCATGGTCACAGACCCGCTCCAGATGCCGGGCGATGAGCATCAGGGGCACGGCGCGGGGGATACAGGAAGGGTCTTGGGACATATAATCGTTGATCAGCTCCGATTGGACCAAATCGCGCAATCCATCGGCCTCATCATCGCGCCGGATGACCTGCTTGGCAAGCTCCGTATCGCGCCGCAGGAATGCGTCTAAAGAATCGTGGACCATCGCATGTGCCAAGGTAGCCAGCTTGGGGATATCGATAAGAGGCTTCAGCAGAGGCTGATCCGCCAGGCCCACGACGCGCTGAGCCACATCGACGGCCTTGTCCCCCATGCGCTCCAGGTCGATGGTGATCTTCATCGCCATCGTGATGAAACGCAGGTCGACGGCGACGGGTTGCCGCAAGGCCAGCAGGTCCAGGCACTCCTCCGTGAGGCGCCGCTCAAACTCGTCGATCTCCTTGTCCTTGTCGATGACCGCCTGCGCCCGGCTTTTGTCCAAGCCTTTCAGCGCCTCGACGGATTCCGCGATCGCATGCTCCACCAGCGCGCCCATGCGCAAGATGTCCTCTTTAAGCCCCGTCAGCTCTTCGTCAAAGTGTCTTTCCATGAACATCCTCCGCAGATACCTCATTGATGAACTCTTTGACCCTGGCTTCGATCTCATCACGGACGCGGCGAAAGACCGTAAGGTCTTGGCCGCGGGGATCGGATATCTGCCAGGTCCGATGATCCCGCGCGCGGACAGCCGGACACGTATCCTGGCACCCCATCCCCACCACCCGATCAAAAATCTGTCCCTCGAAGACCTGCGCGCCCTTGGGTTTGGAGCGACTCAGATCGATCCCCTTCTCCCGCATCACCAAGACAGCCCAGGGGTTCACGCTTTCTGCCGGGCGTGAACCGGCGCTATGCGCCTCCAGCAGCCCCTTCCCCAAAGAGCGCGCGAACCCCTCGGCCATCTGACTGCGGCAAGCATTCTCGACGCACACGAAAAGGACGCGGAACATCTTAACCGAACCTCCCGGTGATATACTCTTCCGTGATCTTCTTGGCCGGATTCGTGAATATCTTCGCCGTCGGGCCGCATTCGACCAGCTCCCCGACCATGAAGAACGCGGTATAATCCGACACCCGGGCCGCCTGCTGCATGTTATGGGTGACGATGATGATCGTGTACTTCTTCTTCAATTCATGGATCAGCTCTTCGATCTTCAGGGTCGCGGCGGGGTCCAGCGCGGAAGCCGGCTCATCCATCAAAATAACCTCCGGCTCGATGGCCAGGGCCCGGGCGATGCACAGCCGCTGCTGCTGCCCGCCCGACAAAGCGAACGCGCTGTGGCCCAGCCGGTCCTTGACCTCTCCCCAAAGGGCCGCATCCCGCAGGCTCTTTTCGGCCTTTTCCGCCAGGACCCGCTTGTCTTTGACGCCCGCGATCCTCAAGCCGTAAGAGACGTTCTCGAAGATCGATTTCGGGAAAGGGTTCGATTTCTGGAAGACCATGCCGACCCGCCGGCGCAGATCCGTGACGTCAAAATCCTCCCCGTAGATGTCGCGGCCGTCCAGGAGGACAGACCCCTCGGCCCGCGCGCCGGCGATGACGTCGTTCATCCGATTGATGCTGCGCAGGAATGTCGACTTCCCGCACCCCGAGGGACCGATGATCCCCACGACGGTATTGCGCCCCACGGAAAAATCGACATCCTTCAGGGCCCGGGTGGGCCCGTAATAGAACGAAAATTTTTTGGCTTCGATGATGGGGGAAGGGGTTCCGTTTTTCATGGTCACTCTCTTTTCAACTTTCTTAATTTATACCTGAGGACGATCGCCACCATATTCATGCTCAGGACCACCCCCAGGAGCACGAGGGCTGTCCCGTAAGCGATCGGCCGGACCTTGGCGATCGCGTGGTGCTGGGTCGACATGATATAAAGATGATAAGGCAAGGCCATGAACTGATCCGAAAGAGATCTGGGCAGAAAAGGCAGATAAAACGCCGCGCCCGTGAAAAGGATCGGCGCTGTCTCGCCGGCGGCGCGCGCCAGCCCCAGGATGGTCCCTGTCAGCATGCCCGGGACCGCATAAGGAAGGACATTGGTGCGGATCGCCTCCCATTTGGAAGCGCCCAGGGCCAGCGACCCTTCGCGGAATGAATTCGGCACGCTTTTGAGGGCTTCTTCGCTGGCGGTGATGGTCCAGGGCAGTGTCATCAGACCCAGCGTCAACCCGGCGGAGAGCACCGATGTCCCCAGGCGCAATGATTCGACGAATAAGATCACCCCGAACAGGCCGTAGACGATGGACGGCACGCCTGAGAGGTTCCGGATGGACAGCCGGATGATACGGGTCAGAAAATTATCCCTTGCGTATTCGTTGAGATAGACCGCGCAACCCATTCCCAGGGGGATAGCGAGCAGGGCCGTGATGACGGTCACCAGGACCGTGCCGACGATGGCCGGAAGGATCCCTCCTTCCGTCATCCCCTTGCGCGGCATGGTCGATAAAAACTCCCATCTCAGGACGCTATGACCTTTAGCCACGATATCCCACAGGACAACGCCCAGGACCCCTAAGACCAGAAGAAAACAAACGGCCAGATACCCGAACCCCAGCCGCTGGAACGTCTTCTTCGATATCATCGGTTGACCTTTTCGTAACGGTGCAGCATGACATCCGAGATCGCGTTGATGCCAAAAGTGATGAGGAAAAGGACGAGGCCGACCGCGAAGAGCGCGTAATAATGCGCGCTGCCGTAGGCGACCTCACCGAGCTCGATGGCGATGGCCGCGGTCATCGTCCGAACCGCATGCAGGAAACTGGTCGGCATGGCGGGCGCATTGCCCGTCGCCATAAGGACCGTCATCGTCTCGCCGATCGCGCGCCCCATCCCCAGCATGCAGGCCGCCAGGATACCGGAAAAAGCGGCGGGGATGCGCACGTTGACGAGCGTCTCCCAGCGGTTCGCGCCCAGCGCCAGCGAGGCCTCCCCGAAACTCCTCGGCACGCTGTTCAAGGCGTCCTCGGAGAGGCTGATGATCGTCGGCAGCGCCATCACCGCCAGAAGGACCGAACCGTTCAAGGCATTGAGGCCGTTGGGCAAATGGAATATCCTCGCCAAAAACGGCCCGACCAACACGATCCCCAGGAAGCCGACGACCACCGATGGCACGCCGGCCAGGACCTCGAGGACGGGCTTGGCGATCTCCCGCACCCGCGGGCTGGCGACATCGGAGAGAAAAGCCGCGGTCCCCACCCCCACCGGGATGGCGATCAACAGGGAACCGATCGTGACCATGAAAGTGCTCACCAGCATGGCCAAGATCCCGTAAGAAGGCTCGACGACCAGCGCCGTGGGATTCCAGGTCTTGCTCAGAAGAAAATCTTTTAAAGAGATCTCTTTGAAAGCGGGGACGGCCGTGCGGACCAGAAGGACAAAGATCCCCAAAAGGACAAAGACGACGATCAGGCCGTTAAGAAGGAAGAGGCCGTGGATCACCCGCTCTTTGATGCGCCTCACGGAGATCCCCACGGCCTCTTGCCCCTTTCCCGGCTTCTTTTATTCGCCGATCGTCAGCTTGTTGTACTGCACATACTCTTCATTCAACGGCAGGAACCCTTCTTCCTCGACGATCTTCTGTCCGGCGGGGCTCAGCTCAAAGGCGATGAAATCCTTGACGTCGCCCTGAGGCATGCCCGCGAGGTACTGGTTCAGCGGACGCGTGATCGGGTACTGCCCGGTCCTGACGTGCTCGGTATTCAAGGGGTCATAATATTGCGCCCCCGCCCTGGAAGCGACTTCCAGCGCGACGATGTCCGTCGCCCCCTGGACATAGCCGATGCCTACATAGCCGATCCCGGAGCTGTCCTGCTTGACCGCTTCGACGATCTGGGCGTTGCCGTTCATCTGGTTCATCTTAGGGGAATACTCTCCCTTCAGGACGACTTCCTTGAGGAAGTCATACGTCCCCGAATTCGGCTGACGGCCGTAAAGCGTGATCGGGCTGTCGGAGCCGCCGACCTCTTTCCAATTGGTGATCTGGCCCTTGTAAATCCTGCCGATCTCCTCGACGGTCAGTTTTTTCACCGGATTCCGGCTGCTGACGATGACGCAAAGGCCGTCGATGGCCACCACCACCCTCTTAGGCTCGACCCCGGCCTGGACCGCCAGCGCGATCTCTTTGTCTTTCATCTGCCGGGACGCATTGGCGATATCGCACTTCCTGTTGATCAAAGCCGCGACCCCCGTGCCTGAGCCTCCGCCCGTCACGGCGATCATCTTGCCCGGATTCTCTTCCATGTAAACCTCAGCCAATCTCTGAACGAGATTGATGAGCGTGTCCGACCCCTTGACCTGGATCATCTTGGCCGCGAAGACCGGCGAAGCCAGGCTCATCGCCAGCGCGCCGAGCGCGACTGTCTTTACCCATCTTTTCATTTCTCCCTCCTCCTTTTCAACCGTTTGTCTTCTCAGAATTTAAAATTGAAATCGGCCTGGAACACATGAGCGGGCTGCTGAGAGCTCTTCTTCGCGAGCGCCTGCGCGTAATAGTAATCGAGGGCCAGTGTCACATTCTTCCCGAGCCCGAATTCAAGGATGCCCTCGTGGCCTCGGATCCCCGTCTTTCCGCCGTAGCGGTCGGAATCAGGCAGGATATCCAGGACAGCGTCGTTCTCCAGGCGTGCGTAACTATACTTGAACTGCCATTTTCTCCAGCCGTCGACCTTGGCGTCCCCGAACTTGAGCCCGATCATCTGCCCCGATTCGTTATCATCGAGGGCCGTATTGCTCACGTATTCGGCAAAAAAGCCCAAGTAAGGAAGCTTGACAGGGAAATCCTCCCCCAGGAAGCCGAGCGGATCATTAACGCTGACCTCGACCGCAGGGGTGATCCAGCGGTAGCTGTTCTCCAAGACGCTGCCGGCGGTCTGGGAATTGGTGTTCGTGTCTCCGTCAAGCGCCGTTCCTTTAACGTTCGCGCAGTTATAATACGAAAAAGCGCCCTTGATCGAGATGTCGTCCGAGAGCTGATAGGTCACGCCCGGCTGCAAGACGTACATCATCGGATCGTCGTTCTTGCCGGAGCTGCTGCTCTCATCCAGAACGAAAACACCCGTATTCATGAAGAGCGATGCCTTCGAACCCAGCCCGTAATTGAACTGGGCGCCTGCGCCCTCGGGATTGATGTCCGTATCCCAGATCATGTCTCCCGGCTCCCACAGGGGGTTCTTAAACTTACCGGCGACCAAGGCCGCCCATGTAGCGGGAGAATATTGGACGAACGCGTAATCCAGGGCGATGCCCTTTTTCGAGAATGAATCACCCAGGGTCTGATTCGTGGAGCGCGCGGCATCCTTATTGGTCACATCGGTCGTGCCGGTCGCCAGGCCCACCCCCACCAGGACCTTTTCGTTGATATTGGACTCCACCCCCAAACGAAGGCGCACCCGGGCGCGATGCTGCTCGTCTTTGGTGGCTTTCGCGTGATCGTACTGATAGCGAAGCCTGAAATCCCCCTTCAGCTTCATGGTCTGGATCCAGGTCGGCAGCGCCGTGTTCTCACCTTTGGTATTCTGTTTCGCCACCTCCGCCTGAGTCTCGTGCAAAAGGATCTGCGCTTCGGTGGGCGTCAAGATGCCCTTTTCCACGAGCTTGTTCACCAGCATATCGACCTCGCCGGCCATGGCCCTGCCGATCCCCAACAACCCCACCGCCCCGATCAGCACAAGCGTTGAAAAAAATTTCCTCATAACACTTCCTCCTCTCTTTCTTCTGCTACCTGCCCCTGATTTGATTACCCGTCTTTATCCGTCAACAACTTCCTGATGCGCCGGCGGCCCGTTTCAACCATTCCGATCAGCCTCATCTGCCCGCTGCCGCCCAAGGATCCGGCGCACGCGCGCCACCAGCTCCCGCGGGCTGAAAGGCTTTGTCACGTAATCGTCAGCCCCTGCGTCGAAACCCATCACCTTGTCTTCCGTTTCATCGCGGGCCGACAGCATGAGGACCGCTGTGTCTTTCATCTGAGGGTCTTGGCGCAGCCGCCGGCAAACCTCCCAGCCGTTAAGCTTCGGCAGCATCAGGTCCAGGATGACCGCGTCCGGCCGCTCGCGGCGGCAGATGTCCAGGGCCGCAAAACCGTCGTAGGCGAATTGGACCCGGAAACCCGCCATCTGCATATGCAGCGCCACCAGGCTGACCAGGTCTTTTTCATCGTCGACGATCAGGATTTTTTTAGGATTTGAGGTCATGGGCTTGTCTTAACATCCACCACAAATATAGAACATGCGTGTTAAGAAACCGCGGAGGGAATGTGAACTTTGGGTGAACTATTGGGGGGATTTTTAAGGCGAACCCGTCTATAGTCAATGGTCGATAGTCGATTGTCTATCCCCAAAGACCAAAGACAAAAAGCAGCTTCTTCTGCTTTTCAGTTTTGACCATAGACCATCGACTATAGACTATCGACTGACTTGAGACCTTGAGACGTTGAGACTTGTCTTACTGGGCAGGTACTGCCGGAAGGGTAAAACTGAAGGTGGATCCTTGGCCCAACTGGGAGGCGACGAAGACCTGGCCGCCGTGGGCCTGGACGATGTGTTTGACGATGGAAAGCCCTAAGCCTGTTCCGCCCAATTCGCGCGAACGGGCCTTGTCCACGCGATAGAAGCGCTCGAAGATACGAGGCAGGTCTTTCTCGGGAATACCCATCCCCGTATCCGAAACATCCACCCGGACGGCCCCCTCTCGGAAATGGAAGGAGACCTTTACGGAGCCGCCGTCCGGAGTGTATTTAATGGCATTGTCCAATAGATTCATGAAAACCTGGGAGAGGCGGGTATCGTCCGCCAGGACCTTGGGCAGACCGGAAGGGATATCCCAGCTCATTTCGATCTTTCGGGAAACAGCCTGCTTTTCCAGAACCGCGGCTGTGCGCCGGACGATCCCGGAAAGATCCACCGGCAAAAAAGACATCTTCATCTTCCCGGACTCGATCTTGGAAAGGTCCAGAAGGTCGTTGATGAGATGGCTGAGCCGCTCGCTGTCCTGGTGGATGATCCGCACGAACTCTCTGGCGTTCTTCCCGTCCTCCAGGGCGCCGTCGATCAGCGTCTCAGCGTACCCCTTGATGCTCGCCAGAGGCGTGCGCAGTTCGTGCGAGACGTTCGCCACAAAATCCTGGCGGATGCGCTCCAGTTGCTTGAGCTGGGTGATGTCGTGGAAGACGAGGACCGCGCCTTCCGGAGCCTGCTCCGCGCCGAGGGCGACGCTATTGACCTGAAGGGATCTCCCGGCCGGGCCGCCCAGTTCTATCTCACGCGAAAAGACCTCGGGCTTGCGGCCCGCCAGGGTCTCATCGACCATGTCCTGAACCGCCACATGGCGGATCACCTCAAGGACCCTTTTGCCCTCCGGCGCCGTGTCAACGAGAAAACTCTTGCGCAACGAAGGGTTCATCAGGACGATCTCGCCCTTCCGGTCCACGACGAGGACGCCCTCGATCATGTTCGTCAGGATCGCTTCGAGACGGGCCTCCCCCACCCCTTTGGCCGCGGACTTTTCCCGCAGCCGCGATTCGGTCTCTCTCAAGAAAGCTTCCAGCGTCCCGACGCGCCTGCGGCTGCGCCAAAGCGCTGCGCTCAATAAAACGATAGCGGCAATATAAAAAATGTGCGGCACCTACACCCCCTCATTAAAACGATAACCCAACCCCCGGACCGTTTCGATCGACTTACCGAGGGGGCCGAGCTTGCGGCGCAACCGCCGGATGTGGGTATCGATCGTCCTCGTGCTGACATCCGCGCTGAGGTTCCAGACATCGGTCAAAAGCCTCTCCCGGGTCTGGACCCGGCCTTTGCGCTCCAGCAGGAGCGCCAGCAGATTGAACTCAACAAGGGTCAAGACGACCTTTTTATTGCCGAGGAGGACCTCGTGCTTGGAAAAATCGATCTTCAGGTTCCTGAAGACAAGCGGCGGCCGCTCATCAACCGTCTCCTCTTTTTTCCCGCGGCGGAGGATCGCCTTGATCCGCAGCACCAGCTCGCGCGGACTGAAAGGCTTGACCATATAATCATCGGCCCCCAGCTCGAGGCCTACGACCCGGTCTACCTCTTCCCCCCTGGCGGTCAGCATCAAAATGGGGATATGTTTGAGCTTGCCGTCGCCCTTGACCGTCCGGCACAGCTCAAAGCCGTCCATCCCCGGCAACATGATATCCAGCACGATCAGATCGAACTTCTGCTGCCGCAAAACCTGGAGCCCCTCCTCGCCCGTGACCGCCGGGACGCAATCGAGGTCCGCCTTCGCCAGATTGTAAGTCACGAGCCTGAGAATATTGCGGTCGTCTTCGATGACCAGGATCTTCGGTTTCATCGCACGCTCTCCTTGCGCTCTAATTGTTCCACGATGCGCACCGTGGCCGAGGGCATCGGATACTTCTGAAAATCCCCTCGGCGGACCCAGCGATGGTCTTTGTCAATATCGGGCAAGGGCCGGACAGCGCACCTCCACGCCTGCAGGTCGACCCGGAACCTCGTATAGGCGTGGCGCAACCGCGTCAGGCGGGTGGCGCGGAGCAGGCCGACACCCAGCTCCTCCTTGAGCTCGCGGCGCAGCGCGTCAAAGGCTCTTTCACCTTTCTCGATCTTCCCGCCCGGAAATTCCCACAGGCCCGCCAGCAAGCCGCCAGACGGGCGCCGCTGAACGAAATATCTCCCCCGGTTCTCGATGATGCCGCAGACCGCCTCGATATATTCCGGGCTTTTTCGCCGGACCTCCGGGATATCCTCCTGAAGACCTTGCCGATGCGCCTCGCAATGAACGCGCACAGGACACGCCAGGCAAGCCGGCGACGCTGAACGACACACCAGAGCCCCCAGCTCCATCAAGGCCTGATTAAAATCACCCACGCGCCGCCGCGGCAAAAGAACCTGCAAACGCCCCGCGATCTCTTTGTCCCGATCGGGAGAGGCGACACCGCGCCGCGCCAGGACCCTCATCATGACCCGCCGCACATTCGCATCGACGATGGTCAGTCTCTGGTCGAAAGCGATGCTCAGGACCGCGTGCGTCGTGTAAGGGCCGAAACCGGGCAAACGCCGCAACTGCTGCGGGTCCCGGGGGATCTCGCCGCCGAGACCCCGGCAGATCTCTTTGGCCGCCCGATGGATGTTTCGGGCGCGCTGATAATATCCCAGCCCCTCCCATGCTTTCAAGACTTTCGAAAGAGGAGCCCGGGCGAGGTCGGTGACCGTCGGAAAAAGCCTCAGCCATCGGCCGTAATAACCGATGACGGTCGCCACGGTCGTCTGCTGAAGCATGACCTCGGAGACCCAGATCTTGTACGGGTCCTTTGTCCGACGCCAAGGCAGGTCGCGTTTATTCCCGTCATACCAACGCAACAGATGTCTGCGAAAGCCCGCAACGGAAGAAAATGACATAGAGAACGATCGATAAGGCAGGGCCGGCCGAAAAAAACGTCACGGCCTCATGGGCTTATCGGACTCCTCCATCGCCACCATCGGCGGCATAACCGCGGAAGCCTCCTCGGCGGGCTCGGCGGAACCCGCCTGCCTCAAAAGGAGGATCGTCTCGTTATGCGGGTCAATCTGAGCCATCATCAAGGCCGTCTTCCCGTAGGAATTCCTAACATTCACGTCCGCGCCTTTGTCCAACAACAACCGCACCATCCCCGGGTTGCCCTTGAGGGCGGCGAACATGAGCGCCGTCCATCCATAGCTGTTCTTCGCGTTTACGTCGATCCCTTTAACCCCCAGAAGCGACTTGACGATATCGGTATGGCCGTTCTTCGCCGCCATCATCAGGGCGGTGCGGCCCGTGATGTTCTTCACGTTAACATCCGCTCCCGCGGCGATCAGCATCTGCGCCGCCTCGAGGCGGCCGTCGCGCGCGGCATAGATCAAACCCGTCATCCCGTCCTTATTCGCGGCGTTGATGTCCGCGCCGGCCTCGATCAAAGACTTTAACGTCCTCTCGTGCCCCAGGCCCGCCGCAAAGATCAACGCCGTCATCCTGTTATTCGTATGGGCGCTGACGTCCGCCTCGTTCTCGATCAGATAATCGACGATCTCGATATAGCCCTCGGCCGCCGCATAGATCAATCCGCTCATCCCGGCGTTGGTCGTGGCATTGACATCCGCGCCCCGGCCCACCAACAGCTGCACGATATCCTTATGGCCTTCGGATGCCGCATAGATCAGGCTGGTGGCGCCGGTGAACGTCTCCCTGTTCACGTCAGCGCCCTCTTTCAATAAAAGGCTCGTCATCTCTTTGTCGAAGGTGACGTACATCAAAGGAGTCTTACCGGTGGGGTCCTGGGCGTTGACGTTGGCGCCTTCCTGCAACGCCTCGACGACCTTATCCTTGTCCCCGGCGCGCGAAGCCTCGAAGAGCCTCGTCTCTTTTTCGCCGGCGTGGGCGGGGGGAAAAAACAAAAAAAAGAATAAACAGAAACTTAACAACAAGGAGAAAGATTTTGGAAGGATAAAAATATTTAATCGTTTCATGCTGCTGATGATAAAAGTAAAATTTCGGAGGCGGAAGGATTCGAACCCTCGGTGGAGTCACCCCCACAACGGTTTTCAAGACCGCCGCTTTCAACCGCTCAGCCACGCCTCCAGAACTCTTTCACGGTTTTTCCCGCCTCTAAGAATACGAGTGGCACAGGGGCGGGACTCCGCAAGACCGGTGCATTTTGAGCACCTCAATGTCTCGTTCTAACGAAATCCCGCCGGTTTCTGGCGGGACAACCACTCTGCCACCTCTCCGTTGAAGCCTCAACGGTTTTTCCCGCCTCTAAGAATACAAGCGATGCAACGGCGGGACTCCGCTCACTTCGTTCGCTCCGCAAGACCGGTGCATTTGAGCACCCTAATGTCTCATTTTAGCGAAATCCCGCCCTGCGGGACAACCACTCTGCCACCTCTCCGTTCAAGTCTCAACGGTTTTCCCCGCCTCAGCCCTGAAGGAAAAAATCGCGGAATCGGCGGGACTCCGCTCACTTCGTTCGCTCCGCAAGACCGCCTTGAGCACCTTAATGTCCCATTCCAGCGAAACCCCGCCGGTCTTTGGCGGGGAACCGAAAATGTCCCATTCCAGCGAAACCCCGCCGCTTTTGGGCGGGGCAACCGCTCAGCCACGCCTCCGAAATTTATCTAAAGCTTCGTGTTCTTCAAAAGCTCGGCCCGCTTCAAGTCCAGCACCGCCAGCGCCTGCTCGTCATCCCTGTTGTATAGCTGAAAGAACTTCGAGGCCTCATCCATCTTGCTGATATCTTTTTTATCCATGAACTTCAGGACCTCGGCGCGGACGCGCAGTTCATCGATGACGTCCAAGACGGGCGTCCCGCTGGAGCGCGCGAGCTTGTCGCGGAAGACCGACGTCGGGCTCTGCTCCACGAAAGTGCGTTTTTCATAGTCATACTTCCAGACAGCGGAAAGCAGGACCTTCTTCTGTTCGAGGCCGGCGGTCTCGGCGATCTCGGCGACCGTCCGGAAGACCTCGTGCTTCACATGGAACTTCGTCATCGTGATAAAGACATCGATCAGGTTGACCAGGGTCTCGGGGATGTTCATCGGCTGGTTCTGCATGCGGATGATGGCTTCGCGGGCGGCGCTGGAGTGGATCGTGCCCATGCAATATTTCCCGATGTTCATCGCCACCATCAGGTCCTGGGCCTCCTCTCCCCGGACCTCGCCGACCACGATGCGCTCCGGCCGCATGCGCAGGCTGTTCTTGACCAGGTCGGCCAGGGTGGTGTCCTCTTCGCTCTCCAGGCGGGACCAGCTCTCGTTCTCCTGCTGCATCGTGCTCAGCTCCAGCGTGTCTTCGATGATCACGAGCCGCTCCGTCGGTGGCACAAAACCCAACAGGGCGTTCAGGAGCGTCGTCTTGCCGGCGCCCGGCGCCCCGAGGATCAGGACGTTCGCCGGCCGGATCGACATCCCTTCGATGTACATCCACAGGAGCGCGGCGATGTCATAGTTCATGGAGCCGTTGCGTATCATGTCGATGATGCTCAGCGGTTTTTCCCGGATCTTGGTGATCGTGATCTGCGGACCGAAGGGCGACAGGGCGATATTGACGCGGCCCTGGATATTCGCCAGCTCCAGATTGTTCAACTTTTTGAGGCCGGAGCGGCCCGAAAAAACGATGAGCTTCTTGATGAAAACGTCGAGCTCTTTGTTCGAGGCAAAACGCTTCTCCGTGCGGATCAGGCCCTTATAGGCGTGATGGATATATATGGGATTCAGGGAATTGATGATGATATCCTCGGTATCCGGATCGCCGAGAAGGTCTTCGATGATCCCGTAGCGGAAGAATTCGCTGATAAAGCCTTCCCGCTCCTCGACATTGGTCAGGCGGCTCATGGTCTGGCTCTGCATGAACGCCTCCTGGGGAGTGGCGCCGTAGATCTCCGAGATGACGCCCTCGACGATGTCTTTCTTCTCCTTGGGCGTCTGCATGATGCTGATGCGCCCGAGGATCTTGTCGAGGATCCTCGCTTCGATGTCTATCTGGTGTTTCTCCATGGGTCCCGCCTTTCCGTGCTCAAGCCTTGGGTGCCGCGGATCTTTTCAGATATTCTTCGAACTTAGCCCAAAAGGGATCGGCCTTCGGGTGACGTAAGCGATAGCGGGAATCTTTTTGATGGACAAAGATCCCGTCGCGGCGAGGCACGACTTCGCCCACCCGGGAAGCGGGGATCCCTTCGCGCGCCAAAGCCTTAATGACCCTTTCCGCCCTCTTCGCGGGAGCCGTGACCAACAGCGTCCCTTAGATCGGAAGAGC